>JBPCWB010000021.1:0-2695 GCA_051009955.1 Hyphomicrobiaceae bacterium
GCCGCGCCGCGAACAGCATCCACGCCGCCAAGGCAGTGGCGACAAGTGCACCGGGAAGCGATCCCCACAACGGTATGGCGGTTTCGCTTACGACAATCTCAAATCGTCCAATCAGGCGCACCACGTGAAGAATCGCCATGGCGGCAAAGAACAGGCCGGAAAAGTATAATGCAGCTTTCTGCATCGGGGTTCTCCATTGCAGCCCCAAGTACTCAAATCGTCCCCTCAGGCATCTACTCTTTTGCAACTGTCCGTTGGGTTGCAGCATTGACCTGCCTCAATGTTTTGGTTGGATTGATTCATGCGTCGGACATGGCTGCTCATGGCCCGGTGCTAAAGACTTCGCATTGAGCACTACGTGTCCGCTGTCAAGGAGACAGCTAATCTGAACGACACTCGACAAAGCACTGGCCGCAATCAAGACGGCCGTGACGGCTTAGGAGCTTAAGAGGCTGCGGTCAGGTCCGGCAAAGCGATCTCTAATGTCGGGGCCCTGAGTCAGCCACAGATCGCCGAAATATCGTCATGATAGACGCGAAGAAGCGCAAGGGTGGCCGGACGGTCCGGAGTATGCGATGGGCAATCACTTTCAAACTGTCGTCGATCGAGACGCAACAGAGCACGAGGTCCCAGAACTGGCGGATCGAGTCCTCCAATGGCTATTCGACGAAGGAATCATCTCCAGAAAAATGTCCCAGCACTGTGTCATTGCCAGCGAGCCTGGATATCTACCTGGCCCGAAACACGACAAAATAGTCACCGAGTCCGATCCGAACCTGATGGCACCTGGTGGTGTAAACGGGCTAGAGATCGTTACCGAAAAGACTGTGTTTCATGCCGGGCAGGCTGACATAAAACTTGTCTGCTCCAGCTGCTCTGGTCGTTTCGATGCGCCGGACCGTTGGGGTGATGCAGTTGGCGATTGGTTCGATGGAGATCCTGGGTTATTGCCCTGTCCGGCTTGCGGTGAAGTTCAACCCATAACTGAATGGAAGCATGACCCGAACTGGGCCTTTGCCTATTTGGGTTTTACATTCTGGAATTGGCCACCGCTAACCGATGAATTTGTAGCGAAGGCCGGTTATCGCCTCGGTCATCGAGTTGTCCTGGTCGCGGGTAAGCTGTGACGTACAAGAAGCTGAATGCGTCGCCGTGGGGGCTGTATAGATCTGAACATTATTTCGCGCGATTTGGGATTTGTTCTGCTCCCGAGAACCGCAAAACAGGACGTCCTACTCCGCGTTCACAGTCGCCCCAGCGCCCCCACTTTCGACATAGAGCCGGTTCGGCGCAACTGGCGCCGTCTGGCGGATGTTTAAGCAAGTCGGGACCACTGATCATGTCGCCGGTCTCGCGTCTGACATCGACCCGGCGCGCTGCCTCGCCAATGCGCGCCGGGCCGCCCCCCGTTAGCCGTCAGACGTCCCGACGCTCCCTGCCACACTTACTCGCTCGATCACGCCCTTTTCCGACGTGAACCAACAATTGCTAGTCAGCTCGAACACTGGCCCGGTCACGCAGCGGTCTTGCTTGCTCTGCGCTGGGCGGCGGATCGACGGCCTCGATGATTGCCAGCAGGCCGGCTGCCAGCGCACGACGTTCGCCGACGGACAGACAGCCCAGAAATTCTCGCTCAACCCGCTCCACAACGCCGTGCAATTCGTTCGCGGCGGCGTAGCCCTGGTCTGTGGCCTGCCACTGGTACAGCCGCTGATCGGAAGCGCAATCGGTGCGCGCGATCAATTCGCGTTCGGCAAGCCGGCGCACGATATCGGAAACGGTCTGCCGATCGATTGCTGTCCTTGCGATGATCTCGGTCTGAGAACACCCGTCGGCGTTGGCAACGATGGTTAACAGCACGGCGGAGTGTCGCGGCGTCATGCCGTGTTCGCTGAGAGCAACGCCCAAGAGCGCATCAGCGCATTGCCCAGCGCGGTAAAGTAGATGGCTAACTTCCGTCATTTGCGCCACCGTGAGGCAGGTGGCTGCAGCCTCAGTTCGGCCGGCGCCACCGTGCATGTCTCGCCAGAAATCCAGTCGCTCATTTCCATGATCGCTGCGGTCCACACGAGTGCACCAAAGACAAGAGTCCCGATCCATGTTGCACAGGACAGCAGAACGAACGCGCGCGGATCCGGAGCATCATCGAACTCAAACGTGAAGCTCGAAAGTATCTGCACTACAGTCACTCCCAATTGGTGGAGCCGTCAGCCAGGTCTGACTTGTAGTAGGGACCGACGGCGCCCGCGGCACGGCTAGCGGGGTATTGTCCGCGCCGCACTACAGCCGCGTGTCGATAGTCGCAGGACGATGTCGCGGCTGATTTGATGCGTGACGTCCCGACGGTCGGCTGTCGGCCGAGGGTGCTGCCGCGGGCGTCACGCGCCGGGCGCGGGATGTCTTCCGCGTCCGGATCTAATATCGGGGACCATTTCGTTGCGAAGTTGTTCCGAAGGGGCGGAACCATGTCACTCAGCCTCGCCAATAAAGTCTGCCTTTTATCGCGGACTACAATCGCCGAGAATTGATCAAGGTTTAACAGTAACTTTGACGTTTATCAGTGGTCTGATGTAAGATAATCAGACAGTAGCTCACCACCGCCGTTTTCGCGCAAGATGTCCGTGACGTCGTCGACATATTGCTCCCACATGGTGATTGTCTTCTGGGTTGGTACCAGCCGCTTCGCGCGTCGATC
>JBPCWB010000022.1:0-12233 GCA_051009955.1 Hyphomicrobiaceae bacterium
GGCAGGACCAGGCTGAGGATCAAAAGGACCCACAACACATTTCCGATGTTGGACGAAAACAAGACCATCAGATCACCACCGGAAATCTTGAGAGCGATGAGCAATTTCTGCTCAAAGACCGGGCCCAGAATGACGCCGATCAGAATGGCCGCAACATGATATCCGGTTTTTCGCGCGACGTACCCGATGACTCCGAATACGAGCGCCAGGTACATGTCGAAGATGTAGGCCCGGGGCACGAACGAACCAACCAACGTGAATAGCAGGATTAGTGGCGCAATGTAGACCGTCGGCACCATCGTTATGCGCGAGGCATAGCGCGCCATCGGCAATGCGGCGACGGCCAGAAAGATGTAGCTGACCGCCATGGCCGTGAACGCGCCGTAGGCCAGTTCCGGTGATTGAATGAAGAGATCAGGGCCGACCGTCATGCCGTGATACTGCATCACGACCAACATGATGGCGGCTGTCGCACCACCTGGAATCCCAATGATCAACAGCGGCACCAGCGTGCCGGAAGTGACACCGTTGTTTGCAGACTCCGGTGCGATGAGTCCCTCGATATGGCCGGTGCCGTAAAGCTCCGGCGTCTTCGAGAATGTCTTTGACTGTTGATAGGCCACGAACGATGCAATGGCGGCACCGGCGCCGGGAACAACACCGATAACCAAACCGATCAGGCTCGTCCAAACGACGTGCCACCAGCGCCGCAACGTGCTGGTCACGCCTTCGAACACCTCGGGCCAGCTTGCCTCCTTCATCCGCACCTGGCCGCTTTCCGACAAGATCGATCGCTTTTCGATGACCAGGAAAGCTTCGGAGATCGCGAACAGGCCGACCAGTGCCGGTATCAGTGGGATGCCGTCATAGAGCTCCAGAAAGCCCATGGTGCCGCGTGGCGTCGCGTAGATGTGATCGGACCCGATCGATCCGATCATCAAACCAAAGAACCCGGCGATCAGTCCCTTCAGCGTATCGCGGGCTGCGATGGTTGCGATGAGCGACAAGCCGAAAAGCATAATGACGATCATCTCGACCGAGTGCAGATAGTAAATCACCTGCGCCAGGTAGGGCATGATGAAAAGCACGAGGATTGTCGTTAGAAAACCGCCGAGGCAGGACGACACGAACGAGATCGCGAGGGCCTGTGTCGCGCGGCCCTGCTTCGTCATGGGATAGCCGTCAAGTGGCGTCGCAGCAGCACCGGCCGTTCCTGGGATATTGACCAGAATGGCCGGAAGGCCCGCCCCCATTCGTGACGAGGTGTAGAGCGAGATCATAAAGATCATGCCAAGCTCGGGTCCCATTGCAAGCGTCAGCGGTAACAGCACGATGATCGTATTTGCCGCGCTGAATCCCGGAATGGCACCAACAATAAGTCCCAGCAGGATCGACGGCAGGATAACCCACCAATAGCTGAGCGAATGAAGAAAGAAGCCGAGATATTGTGAAAGATCCGGGGTCATGTCAGCCAAGCCCCACGGACTTCAATAGCGGGCGAACAATCGCCGATATCTGCTCATCGAGCCAACCGAGCGGAAAGCGTCGCTGAAAAATCAAAACGAAAAGAATGAACCAAACCACGGACAGGCTCACCGCCAGCACAACAATGCGAACGGGGTTGCGGCCGTGGTTGAGCAGCAGCATGGCCGAGGACAAGAAAACTATTGCTGTCAGCGTAAAGCCGGCCGTGGACATCACCAAAAGGCTGCCGACAGTCAACGCAAACAGCATGGCGCGTTGTGGCAGCAAGCTCGCCGGCTCCAAAATCCGACGCATGGAGAACTGTGCATCACCCCTGTTGAGACGCAGCATAGCGCGCAGGACATGCGCAATTGACAGCAGTATCAGAATAATCCCGACGAAAAACGCCGTGACCTGTGCGGTCCAGGGTGAATCAATAATCGTCGTGAAGTAATAGAGGGCCAACGCCACAGCAGCGACAGGAATGATGAGGTCGGAGCCAACTTCGGCCCGTTCCGTTGGCTGTTCGTCTTCGGTGTTCGCCATGAACAGTCAATCCTACAGGCGTTCGGGACTCCGCAGCACACACAGTTGCGAGGCTCGATGAGCCCCGCAACCGCATTGAACCGGTGTTGAAGATCAGGCCTTGCCCTTCAGCAGGTCTTTGAATTCAGCGCCGATCTTGACGATGTTGGAGACGTACGTCTCGCATTCTTCGAGGCCGCCGTAGCTAATGTATTCCCATGGCGACTTCGCCTTCAGCACGGCCGCCTTGAAATCCGGATCGGCGAAAACCTTCTTGGCCGAGTCCTGCAGTATCTTCATCCGGTCAGGGTGCTTTTTGATTGCTTCCGACTTGATTGCAAAGGCCCGCGCAGACACGAGCGGCGGCAGGCTCATACCAAAGTGTTGGTTAACGGTCGGCGCATTGCGCGTCGCCTCCGGTGCCCGGTTGGTGTCATCGAACACGCAGAGTATGCGGAACGCCTTTTTACGCCGGGCAATGCCGCCCGCAGGAAGAACACCGCAGTCCATTTCGCGGGACTTGACGCCGGCACGCGTATTCTTGCCACCGGACAGCGGAATGATGTTGACCTTCATGCCCGTTTGCCGCGCCAAGGCAAGGATGCCGACGACGGCGGGGTGCGCAACACGGCTCGCAGCGACCTTGAGTTCGCGCTTCTTGCCGAGGGCCACGAGATCATCGACCGTTTTGACGTCGCTCTCGGCGTTGACGAATATCACGCTCGGGTCGCTGTCGACGCGCAGCCAATACTTGTAGTCGTCCGGGAACTTGAAACCGCGCGGTGGCGCAACAACCCAGTTGAGCACTTCCGGTCCCATGTTTCCGAACAGCAGCGTATAGGCATCCGGCTTGGCGAGACCCATGTACTTCTCATAGCCCACGCGGCCAGCGCCGCCGGGATAAAAAGAGGCTTCCATTTCGGTCTTGAAGTACTTCTTCCAGACGCCCCAGAACAGACGCAGATTGCGGTCGGCTCCACCGCCTTCACGCGTTGCAACCATCACTTTGAGGTTTTGCGACGGGTACGCCTGGGCGTACACATTCTGTATCGGCAGTGCTGTTGCGGCGGCAGTAGCAAGACTGCCGCGTACAACTGTACGCCGGTCGAGTATCAGCTTGTTCATTGTCTTCCTCCCGGGACGCGCCGCCTGACAAAACGGCACAAGTTTGTTTCCCGAATGATATATTCAGCGCATATTCGTTTGCGAGATTGCTGATTGATCAGCACCGAACAGATTTCGGAAAAGCAAGCTTAGCATTCTGCGGCGGCCTGTCCAGCGCAACACCTTGGAGGCAGCAATGACGGATACATCCACGGACCTGGCGAGAAATGCACGCCGGATCGGTGAACTTGACATCGCCGGTGGAGGACAGGTCTACGTGCAGGGCCACTACGCCTATATCGGTCATATGCGCCCACCACATGGCACGAGCATCATCGACATCTCCGAACCGAAAGCACCGAAGCTGATCTCTCAGATCGAACTCGATAGCGCGCGCGCCCACACTCACAAGGTGCGCGTCGTCGACGACATCATGATCACGAACGTGGAGATGAATGATCGCCATGCCGTCCGCCGCGGCAGCGGCTGGAATAGGGCGGAAGCTGACTTGACGGCGCGCTTGGGTCGCCCGCCGAGTGAAGACGAGATCCTCGAAGAACTCAACATGACACGAGAGCAGCTGGCCTTGATGCATGAATTCGAGGCACGCCCGTTCACCGAGGCGGGGTTCCAGATCTGGGACGTCTCGAACAAATCTCAGCCGCAGCTGCTCAAACATGTCCGTACCGGCGGCATCGGCGTGCATCGCTTCGACATGGATGCGCGTTACGCCTACATCTCGACAGAGATGGACGGCTATCAGGGTAACATTCTGGTGATTTATGACCTGGCCAATCCGAGCGAGCCGCAGGAGGTCTCGCGTTGGTGGATGCCGGGCCAGCACCTCGCCGGCGGTGAGAAGCCGCACTGGTCAGGTTACAGTCATCGGCTCCATCACGCGATGCGTGAAGGTGATGAATTGTGGGCTGCAGTCTGGCATGCCGGACTCCGCGTCATCGACATCTCGGACATTACGGCACCAAAAACCATCGGCAGCTACGACTACCATCCGCCGTTTCCCGAACCGACGCACACCATCATGAAGGTCCCCTTCGAGATTGGTGGTCGCGAGATTGCGATTGCCGCTGATGAAGAGCACGATCACACGCCCGGACAACTGCACGCCGGACTTTGGTTTTTCGACGTTACCGACCGCTCCAAGATCAATGCGATCGGGATGTACCATCAATCAGAGTGTGATTCACCGTACTCTCGGAAGCCTGGGCGGTTCGGCCTGCACCAGTTTCAAGAGCGATTGACGGACACGCGGCTCTATTGCGCCTGGTTCTCGGGCGGCCTGCGCGTCATCGATTTCGCCGACCCGACGAAGCCGACGGAAGTTGCGCATTTCATTCCCGAACCGCGCAATGGCTTGGAAGCACCGCAAACTAACGATGTCGACGTCGACGATCGCGGTCTCATCTATCTCCTCGATCGCAACAACGGGCTCGATGTCGTTGAGGTCACGGCATAGGCGGCAGCATCAATTCGCAGGAGATGCCGTCAGCGTGCGACGCACGACGTCCTGCCAGCCGAGGTACTTGCGTTCTCGCTCCTCGCCGTTCATTTCAGGTTCGAAGCGGCGCTCCAGCGACCAACCACCGGCAAAGGTATGTGGCTCAGGATAGAACCCCACGTGCATGCCGGCGAGGTATGCGGCGCCGAGCGCGGTGGTCTCCAAGACATTCGGGCGATCGACCGGTGCGTTCAACATGTCGGCCAGCCGCTGCATCGTCCAGTCCGAGGCGACCATGCCGCCATCGACGCGCAACACGGTTTCTCGTGCCGCTCCCCAATCCTTGCGCATGGCTTCGAGCAAGTCGCGTGTCTGGAAGCACACGCTCTCGAGTGCGGCGCGGGCAATCTCGGCGCGGCCGGTATTGCGGGTCAGCCCGTAGATCGCACCGCGGCAGTCCGCGTCCCAATAGGGTGCGCCCAATCCAACGAACGCTGGGACGAGGTAGACGTCCTGGTCTGCGTCGGCGGTGTCGGCCAGTTCGCCCGAGTGCGCCGCGTCGTCGATGATCTTCAGTCCGTCGCGCAGCCACTGAACAGCAGCGCCGGCAACGAAGATCGAGCCTTCAAGCGCGTAAACCGGCTTGCCTCCGATTTGATAGGCGATAGTCGTCAGGAGCCGGTTTTTGGAAAAGACCGGTTGATCACCGGTATTGAGAAGCGCAAAGCATCCCGTGCCGTAGGTTGACTTCATCATGCCGGGCTCGAAACAGGCTTGACCAACGGTCGCGGCTTGTTGGTCCCCAGCGATGCCGGCAATCGGTATGGCCTGCCCGAAAATCTCCGGATCGGTTTGGCCAAAGTCGGCCGCGCTATCCTTGACGTCGGGCAGCATCGCAGCTGGCACGCGCAAGAGTTCGAGAAGGTCGTTGCTCCAGCAGCCCTCTCGAATGTCGTAGAGCAGCGTCCGGCAGGCGTTCGTCGCATCGGTAACATGGACCTTGCCGCCGGTGAGCCGCCAGACCAGATACGTATCGACGGTGCCGAACGCCAGGCGCCCGGCTTCAGCCATGTCCCGTGCACCATCGACGTTGTCCAGGATCCAAGTAATCTTGGTACCTGAAAAATAGGGATCGAGCAGCAGTCCCGTTTTGTCCGTCACGTTCTTCTCATGGCCAGCCGCTTTGAGCTCGGCACACTTTTCGGCGGTGCGCCGATCCTGCCAGACAATCGCGTTGTGGATCGGCTGACCGGTTTCACGGTCCCAGACCAATGTCGTCTCGCGTTGATTTGTCATCCCGATTGCAGCGATGTCGACGGGCTCGGCGCCGGCCTTGGCGATGGCGGCCTTGCACGTGGCAATCGTCGAGTTCCAAAGGTCGTCTGGAACGTGTTCGACCCATCCTGAACGCGGATAGTGCTGGGTAAATTCTTCCTGCGCCATTGCAACAATGTTCAGGCTTTGATCGAAGACTATCGCACGGCTTGACGTCGTGCCCTGGTCGATCGCCAATACAAACTTCGCCATGGTGTTTGCTCCCACTGTGCTTGTCTTGCTGCTCTTGTTGTTCGATCACCGGCGCAGCCAGTGGGGTCCAATTTGCCGTCACGACCAACTCAGGCCGCGTCAGCCGTTCGGATCGTTGGGTGTGCCGCCAGCCAATCGATCAATTTGTCCTTGTCCGCCGGGCTGAATTGGAGCCCCAGTTTCGAGCGTCGCCATAGGATGTCGTCGGCTTCTTCCGCCCATTCGTTGGCTTGGAGATAGGCCACCTCGCGTTCCGTAAGACCGCCGCTGAATGCCTCGCCCAGATCCTCCCATTGCGTTGCCGAACCGAGGAGCCCATGCGCGCGGGTACCGTACGTGCGCGTCAGGCGATAGGCGGTTCGCTGATCGAGAAAGGGATACGCCACCGACAACCGATTCACCTCAACGTCGAAACCGTCAACCGGAAAATCACCGCCGGGCAAAGGATCGGTTTCACTCCAAGAGGTCGTGGTGCGTGAGAACTCGTGGTCGATCTTGTCCAATACGGCCTCGGCCAAACGCCGATAGGTGGTTATCTTGCCGCCGAAGATGTTCAGCAGTTTGGGATCGTCGGTCTCACCCTCGACTTTGAGAACGTAGTCGCGGGTCGCCTCCTGCGCCTTGCTTGCACCGTCGTCGAATAAAGGACGCACCGCCGAGTAGGACCAGACGATGTCATCGCGTGTCACCTGCTTCTTGAAGTATTCCCCCGTGGCGGCGAGCAGATAGTCCGTCTCCTCATCGGAGATTCGAACATCGTCAGGCGTGCCCTCGTAGTCACGGTCGGTGGTCCCGATCAGCGTGAAGTCGTGCTCATAGGGTATTGCAAAGAAGATGCGGCCATCCGAGTTTTGAAAGAAGTAGCAACGATCGTGGTCAAAGATCTTGTTGACGACGATATGGCTGCCTTGAACCAGGCGGACGTTGCTTCGGCTGTTGCGCCCGACGACTTGGCCGATGACGTTGTCCACCCACGGCCCCGCGGCATTGACAAGCATCCGCGCGCGGATCTGCTCCTCCTCGCCGGTGCGCTCATCGCAGACCGTAGCAAGCCAGCCGTCGCCGTCCTGCTCGACACGCTTGAAGGCCATTCGGGTCTTGATCACCGCGCCGCGGTCGGCCGCGTCGCGGGCATTGAGAACCACCAGGCGCGCATCATCGACCCAGCAGTCCGAGTACTCGAACGCACGGCGAAAACCGGGCCGCAGGGGCTTGCCCGCCGAGTGACGCTCAAGATCGAGTACCTTGGTGCCCGGGAGGCGCTTGCGGCCGCCAATATGGTCATACAGGAACAGGCCCAGACGTAGCAGCCAGGCCGGACGCAGCCCCTTGGTGTACGGTAAGACAAAGCGTAGCGGCCAGATGATATGCGGCGCCAACGCCCACAGAACCTCGCGCTCCTTCAGCGATTCGCGGACGAGGCGGAACTCGTAATACTCAAGATAGCGCAAACCACCGTGGATCAGCTTGGTCGATCCGGACGACGTACCGGTGGCCAGGTCGTTTTTTTCGGCCAGAAAGACGGAGTAGCCACGACCAGCTGCATCACGGGCAATCCCGCAACCGTTGATACCACCGCCGATGATCGCGATATCATACATTGCTTCGTTCCAAGAACTTGGGCGCGGAGCCCAGTCGGATGGTCTGATCGCCGGCAGCGCTGCCGCATCCGGGACAGGCGCATTTCACATCAAAATCGAAAATTATCGAACTTATTCGAAACGTCAAGTCTTCGTCGCGATTTCAACGCGAACATCGTGCTCGCGGCAGGCGAGCCCGAGTGCGGCTGGCAAAGGCTGATCGGTCACAAAGATATCGATGTTAGTCAGGTGGCCGATGCGGACGGGGGCAGTGCGTTCGAATTTCATCGCGTCGGCGACCAGAATGGACGTGCGTGCGCAAGCCATGATGGCCTTGGCCACCCTCACTTCGCGATAGTCGTAGTCCAGCAGGGTGCCATCATGATCAATGGCCGATGCGCCAATGACAGCATAATCGACTTTGAACTGACGGATGAAGTCGACCGCTGCCTCGCCAACGATACCGCCGTCCGAGTGCCTCAGAACGCCGCCGGCCACCACCACTTCGATGTCTGAAAAGCCCTGTAGAATATGGGCCACATTGATGTTGTTGGTGATCACCATCAGGCCTTTTCGGCCACGCAGGGCCGTCGCGACCTGTTCGGTGGTGGTGCCGATGTTGATCAGCAGTGATGCGCCCTCGGGGATCAGCCTGGCGGCCGCTTTGCCGATCGCACGCTTTTCGTCCGGCGCAAGTTGGCGACGTGCCTCATAGGCGAAGTTGACGGCGCCCGATGCAGGAACCGCACCGCCGTGGTAGCGGTTTAGCACGCCGCTGTCGCACAGTTCGTTAAGGTCTTTCCTGATGGTCTGCGGCGTTACGGCAAACCGTTCGGCCAAGCCTTCCACTGTGACCCGGCCTTCAGACCGCGCAAGGGTAACAATATCCGTCTGGCGTGGTGACAAAATCACCATTCAATCGCTCCCGCCCAATTCCAAACCTCTGAATCATCGAAGTTTCTCTCCAATTCTGCGGCAATCGCCCGAAAAAGAAAAGTCGATTGCGCGATAATATTCGATTGACATTCGTTTTTCTTCGATTGTAGCGTCAATTCGCATTCAAAACCGGAGGACACGTCATGAGGAACAAACTCCTCGCTGCTGTGTCGGCGCTCGCCTTGGCCGCTCTCTCGGCCCCGACGTTTGCCGGCATGGATGAGGCGAAGAAGTGGGTCGACAATGAATTCCAGCCGTCGACACTCTCGAAAGCCGATCAGCTCAAGGAAATGGAATGGTTCGTTAAGGCTGCAGAGCCATTCAAGGGTATGGAAATCAACGTGTTGTCGGAAACAATTCCGACGCACGAGTACGAGTCAAAGACCCTGACCAAGGCCTTCGAAGAGATCACGGGCATCAAAGTCAATCACCAGTTGTTGGGTGAAGGCGAGGTCGTGCAGGCGGTACAGACGCAGATGCAAACCAAGCGCAATCTGTATGACGCCTACATCAATGACTCCGACCTGATCGGAACCCACTCGCGTCTTCAGCTCGCCGTCAATCTGACAGATTGGATGAATGGCGATGGCAAAGACGTTACCAATCCGCAACTCGCCGTCGACGACTTCATCGGAAAGTCATTCACCACCGGGCCCGACGGCAAGCTCTATCAGTTGCCCGACCAGCAGTTTGCCAACCTCTATTGGTTCCGCAAAGATTGGTTCGATCGCGCCGATCTCAAAGCCAGTTTCAAAAAGCGGTATGGCTACGACCTCGGCGTTCCGGTCAATTGGTCGGCCTATGAAGATATCGCCGAGTTCTTCACGAAGCACGTCAAGGAAATCGATGGCGTTCGCGTCTATGGCCACATGGATTACGGCAAACGCGCGCCTGACCTCGGCTGGCGCATGACGGACGCCTGGCTATCCATGGCTGGTGCGGGCTCGAAGGGATTGCCGAACGGTCGCCCGATCGATGAGTGGGGCATCCGCATGGAGGCCAATTCCTGCAACCCGGCCGGCGCTTCTGTCACGCGTGGTGGCGGAACCAACGGCCCGGCCGCCGTTTATGCCATTCGCAAGTGGGATGAGTGGCTGCGCAAGTATGCGCCTCCCGGCGCTGCCGACTACGACTTCTATCAGTCGCTGCCGGCACTAAGCCAGGGCAACGTCGCCCAGCAGATCTTCTGGTACACCGCGTTCACGGCCTCAATGGTGAAGCCGAAGAGTGAAGGCAACAACACCGTCGACGGCAAAGGCAATCCGCAATGGCGGATGGCGCCGTCGCCGCACGGACCCTACTGGGTCAAGGGCCAGAAGCTTGGCTATCAGGACGCCGGTTCCTGGACTTTGTTCAAGTCGACGCCTGTCGACCGGCGCAAGGCAGCCTGGCTCTATGCGCAGTTCGTTGTCTCGAAGACGGTGGACGTCAAGAAGAGCCACGTTGGCCTGACCTTCGTACGCGACAGCACCGTGCGCCACCAGAGCTTCACCGATCGCGCATCGAAGCTCGGCGGTCTCGTTGAGTTCTACCGGTCGCCGGATCGCGTCAACTGGACTCCGACCGGCGTCAACGTCCCCGACTATCCGAAACTGGCACAGCTGTGGTGGCAGAACATCGGTGACGTCAACTCCGGTACGTTCACGCCGCAACAGGCCATGGATCGCCTCGCCAAGGAAATGGATCAGGTGATGGTCCGGATGCAGAAAGCTGACGAACGCGCGAAGATCTACGGCGGTTGCGGCCCGCGGCTCAATGCCGAGAAGGATGCCAAGGAGTGGATCGGCAAGGGCGGTGCCAAGGCCAAGGTCAATGAAAAGCCCAAGGGCGAGACCGTCTCCTACGACGAACTCATAAAGCGTTGGGGCAAAAGCTAGTTCCAAATACGAATTCAGGCGCAGTCTTGCTGCGCCTGAATTCGACGACGAAGCGCGGGGTGCAACGGCTTGCATCTTGGCAAACGAACGCTCACTCTCGCACGGCCGTCCGCATATCACGACCGCACCAGGCTCGTGGCGCGCATCGTTTTCCGATCTTCCCCGGGGTCTCGACCGTGACACTCGAACTCAAGAACATCAGCTATCGAGTTTCTGGCGATACGCACATATACCCGACGACTCTGGCCTTGGTCGAAGGCCAATTCAATACATTGCTGGGGACGACGTTAGCGGGAAAAACAACGCTGATGCAGCTGATGGCTGGTTTAATCAGACCGAGCGAAGGCGAGATCTGGTTCGGCGGCCGAGACGTCACTGGCGTCCCGGTCCAGAAACGAAATGTCTCGATGGTCTACCAGCAGTTCATCAATTACCCCAACCTATCGGTTTTCGAGAATATCGCCTCGCCACTGCGGGTTGCGCGCCTGCCGCGGAGCGAGATCACGGACAGGGTCGAGCGCATGGCCGAGCTGATGCAGTTGTCGCCGATGCTCGGGCGCAAACCATCGGAATTGTCCGGCGGCCAGCAGCAGCGCACGGCGATGGCCCGCGCCCTGGTCAAGGATGCCGATCTCGTCTTGCTCGATGAGCCGCTTGCAAATCTCGATTTCAAACTGCGCGAGGAACTGCGCGACGAACTCCCGAAGCTGTTCGCGGATCGCAACTGCACCGTCGTTTATGCGACAACGGAGCCGAGCGAAGCGCTGCTGTTGGGTGGACAAACGGCGGCAATGCACGAGGGCAGCGTCGTTGAATTTGGTCCGTCCGGCACGATCTACCGCAATCCCAGTTCGTTGCTGGCGGCACAAGTGTTCTCGGAGCCGCCAATCAATGCCATCGAGGTGACGAAGTCCGGGGATGAGTTTGTGTTGAGTGAGGCGGCGCGCTGGCAGGCCAACGGAAAGACATCGCATCTGGCCGACGGCAAGTACACAATCGGCATTCGTCCGCACTTTGTCAGTCCGGCGGCGGCGGACACAGGTTCGGTTTCAATCGATGGCCGCGTCCTGATCACCGAATTGAGCGGCTCAGAAAGCGTCATTCATTTCGACCACGCCGGCGAAACGTGGGTGTCTCAGGCTCACGGCATTCACGCCATCGAAGTTGGCAACGTCGCGTCGTTTCATTTCGATGCTGGCCACTGCCTCTATTTCACGCCTGACGGTCAGCGAATCGATACGCGAGGAGAGACTTGATGGCCCGGATTACGCTCGACAATCTGCGCCACAGCTACTTGGCCAATCCACAGAGTCCAATCGACTACGCGCTGAAGCAGCTTGATGTGTCCTGGGAGGATGGTGGTGCTTATGCCCTGCTTGGTCCATCCGGTTGCGGCAAGACGACGTTGCTGAACATCATTTCAGGCCTGCTGCGGCCGAGCGAAGGGAAGGTCCTGTTCGACGAGCGCGATATGACCGATTTGCCGCCAGACGCGCGTAACATCGCCCAGGTGTTCCAGTTTCCGGTCGTCTACGACACGATGTCGGTCTTCGACAATCTCGCTTTTCCGCTGCGCAACCGGGGGGTGGCAGAGGACGAAGTCAAGTCACGCGTCGCAGCGATCGCCGAGATGACCGAACTCACTGACATGCTGTCGCAACGCGCGGCCGGGCTCACGGCGGACGGCAAACAGAAAATTTCGCTGGGGCGCGGTTTGGTTCGCGACGATGTCAACGTCATCATGTTCGACGAACCACTGACGGT
>JBPCWB010000023.1:0-16652 GCA_051009955.1 Hyphomicrobiaceae bacterium
AGTCGGACTGCCTGTTGGTCGTCGGCTGCAAACTCGGCGAGATCGCAACCAAACGGTTTCAATTGATCGGACCGGGCAAGCCGCTGATACATTTGGAAATCGATCCGCACGAAATTGGCCGGACCACGCGCACCGATGTGGCTTTGGTCGCCGACGCACGGCTTGGCCTTGAAGATCTTACGTCAGCATTGGGCGATGGTGCCGCGGCTCGGCGTTCGTCGCGAGAGTCCTATCTGGACGAACTGCCCGTTCGTATGGCTGAATGGCGCACCGGTGCGGCCGACCGGTTGGAGAGTACGGAAGTTCCGATCAATGTTGGCCGGCTCATGGGCGAACTGAACAAGCTGATGCCGGCCGACAGTGTGCTCGTTGCCGACGGCGGTTTCGCCGGCCATTGGGGCGGGTTGATGTTCGATACCAAGCAAGCGGGCAGGCACTTCCTACCGGATCGCGGTTTCGCATCGATCGGCTATGGCGTACCGGGAGGCATTGGGGCACAGTTGGGTGCGGGCGAGAAGCGCCGTGTTGTCAGCCTTACCGGCGACGGTGGCTTCAATATGAGTCTTGGTGAACTGGAGACAGCGCGCCGGGTCGGCGCGAACTTTGTAGTCGTTGTCTTCAACAATGCGGCATCGGGTTATGTCAAGGCGCTGCAACACGCCGTGTTTGGTGAGGGTAATTACCAGTCCTCAGACCTGGTGGAGATGGACTATGCAGCCATCGCAAAAGGATTTGGATGTCATGGTTTGCGGGTTACGGATCCGGAGACGCTCAGCGCAGCGATTCAAGAAGGACTTGAGAACTCGTCCACACCAACGGTCATTGACGCCATCGTCACGCGGGATCCATCACGGATGCTGCCAGCGGCGGATAACCGGACGCTGAAAGTGGAGAAAGGGGATCGGCCGGTTTGATCGAGTCGATGCGCAATGGAAGCTTCAATTGAGATTAACGGACTTCAGGAGTCGGACGTCGCGCAGCTGTACGAGATCAACGAGGCTGCGGTGCCAGCGGTCGGCAGCGTAACACGCGAATTTTTTGGTCGACTGCTGTATGAGCTAGCCGATTTTGTGCTGGTCGCTAGGCAAAGCGAATTACCTTTGGGATTCGTTCTTTGCATGCGAGAGGGCGTTGACTACGAGAGCCCCAATTATCGGTGGATTTGCGAGCGATATCCGCAGTTCGTCTATGTCGACCGCGTGGACGTCGCTGCCCAATCTCGCAGTGCCGGGATTGGCGGCCTGCTCTACGATCGTGTCACGACGCACTATGGTCGTAAAAGCGCAGCGTTGCTCGCCGAAGTCAGTCTTGAACCGCCGAACCCTGGCTCGGTGAAGTTTCATCGGCGGATGGGATTTCGTGAGGTCGGGGAGCGGTGGGACGACGATGGTAGCAAGGGCGTGGTTTTCTTCGAACGCGCCCTTTGACACCGCCGCTGCAGGCTAAGTGTTGGCCGTGCGCCGGCTCATTTTGTCCAAGCGAATGACAAACGGGCTGAGGCCGACGGCGATGACCGTCGCCAGGACGTAACTCGAAAGGATGTCGAGTCTGGCCAGGGCGAGGCCGACAACCACAAAGAACGTTGCAAACGAAAACATTGAAAGCATCATCGAGCGTAGAAATGTCGCGACGGCGTCGGCGCCGTGGCGCGCGTGCGTGAAGGTCGCGAGTATCGTGCCCATGACTGGTACTGTCGAGACAATGCCGGTCCAGGTCGGGCCAAGCAACCCGGCGACGGACGTGACCAAAGCGATCATCGCCGCCGTGGCCAACATGCGCAGCCATATCTCCCAGTATGGCACGCCGGTCGGGCCCGCGCCTGGTGCACCGCGCGGCATGACGATGACCGCCAATAGAATGGCACCATAGGCTGCCAAGGCGGCTTGTATTTGCGTCGTAACAACGTGCTGCGCGGCCCAGCTCGTCGTGCAGAATACGCCATAGGCCACAAGAATTGCGATCGGCCAGGCGGCGAGGCGCGCCATCAGAACATAGCAGATGGAGTAGGTTGCCACGCCGATCAGCGCAATGTGAATGCCGGTCGTGGCGGCAATGCTGAAGGCCGGGCCCTCTTCAATCGTCAGGAAGATTGAGATGGGCGCTGTCATTAACGGAAACCCGGTCAGCAGGCCGGCGACGGTATTGCCCCAACGGCGCGCGGCCAGACTGGCCAGTCCGACAAGGATTGGTGTGACGGTGAATTTGAACAGGACCAGGACTGGGATCGACGCCATTTGGCTACTCCGGCCCGGCATTGGGGCTTGCTCGTCACCGTACGCCAGCGCTGCGGCTCTTGAGAAGAAATACGGCCTTTTCACCAAACACGTTTTGAAGTCGGATGGAGCGGTCGATCGGGAGCCTGCGACCGGAACTATTGAAGGCCACGGCGCGCTCGACATCAGCACTGACTGCCTTACACAGATCGGCGAAATCCGAGATTGTGCACAGATGAGCGTCCGGGCTGGCGTACCATGTTTCCGGTAGATTGCGCGTGCGGGGCATCTTGCCTGTCAGAAGCAGCTTGGTGCGGATTTCCCAGTGGCCGAAATTCGGGAAGGAGATAATGGCGCGATGCCCGATGCGCAGCAGATTCTCCAGAACCCTGTCGGGAAAGCGCGTTGCCTGGATTGTGAGACTCAAGATCGCATAGTCGAAGGCTTTGTCGGGGTAGTCATCCAGGTCTTGGTCAGCGTCGCCCTGGATGACTGACAATCCGCGCGCGACACAGGCGTTGACCTTGTCGCGCTCAATCTCGATTCCGCGACCATCGACCGAACGCGTGTCTGCAAGAAGCTGCAACAAGGCACCGTCCGCACAGCCAATATCTAGGACACGTGCACCGACCGAAACCATCTCCGCGATCAACAAATGATCAGACCGGTATGCCTCACCCGTGATCGGATCATGGGAGGCGGTCGAGAGTGTTGAATTACGCGTCAACATGTCTTGTCTTTGGCCGGCGCAATTCCGCGTTTTTTTGCGCCAGCGTTCAGGAAGCCACCGACGGTCGCAAACAATTCCGGTTCATCCAGCAGGAAGGCGTCATGGCCTTTGTCACTGTCGATTTCAACGAATGAGACATTTGCCGCGACGGCATTCAGAGCCCGTACGACTTCTTTGCTTTCGCGTGTCGGATAGAGCCAATCGCTGGTGAATGAGACGACACAGAACCTAGTTTGCGTTCCGCGGAACGCATTGGCAAGCACGTCGCCATGTTCGGCGGCGAGATCAAAATAGTCCATCGCGCGCGTGATGTAGAGGTAGCTGTTCGCATCAAAGCGATCGACGAATGTCGAGCCCTGATGGCGCAGGTAACTTTCAACCTGGAAGTCGGCGTTGAATGAAAACGATCGCGCATCACGATTCTGCAGGCTTCTGCCAAACTTGTCCTGCAGTGCTTCCTCGGACAGGTATGTGATGTGGGCGGCCATTCGGGCGACGCCCAGGCCGCGACGCGGCACCCGTCCTTCACTCAGGTAGTTGCCTTCACACCAATCGGGATCGGCCATCACGGCCTGGCGTCCGACCTCATGGAAGGCAATGTTCTGCGACGAATGCCAGGCGGCGGTGGCGATCGGGACTGCGGAAAAGATGCGCTCGCCATGCCGGGATGCCCAATCGAGAACCTGCATGCCGCCCATTGAGCCGCCAATGACCGAAAACAGTTGGTCGATCCCGAAATGGTCAATGAGGCGGACCTGGGCGTCGACCATGTCTGCGATGGTGACGACCGGGAAATCAAGTCCATAGGGCGTGCCGGTCGTCGGATTAAGCGAAGCGGGGCCGGTCGATCCCATGCATCCGCCGAGAATGTTCGGACAAATGACAAAATAGCGATTGGTATCGACAGGCCGGCCAGGTCCCACCATGGTCTCCCACCACCCTGGCTTGCCGGTGATTGGGTGAACGTTTGCCGCATGTTGGTCGCCGGTCAGGGCGTGGCAGACGAGTATCGCATTGGAGGCGTCCGCGTTGAGTTCACCGTAGGTCTGATAGGCGATGGTAAACGGGCCGATGGACTGACCGCAGTCGAGCTGCAATGACTGCTCAGCAGAGAACATCACAGTCTGGCTGGACGGCGACTGCACTTCGTTTGCGCCCTGCTGGCGGGCGCTATGCTGCAATTGCGATTTAGCGGCGGCGGTCATATGGATCAATATTAGTGTTGCTTTGCCGTGCGATGGTTCTTTTAAATCGAATATGTGGCGGCATCACTGCCGTCCAGCCTCGATCGCAAGGCACCACAGGCAGTTTAGCTAGGTTGTTGGCGGCGAAAGTCAATCGATTGTTTGCTTTTGTGCCGATTGCCGCCTATTTACGGCCTTTCGGATCATTGTCTGTGTTGCCGTCGACTGGTCTGTTTGGTTCCGGTCTCCATGGCCCGACAATTGATTGGTCTATGCAACCGTTAGACATGTGCTGTCGCGTCCGCAAAACAGGATGTCACCATCTGGAGGGTGCCTGAAGTCATGAATTCACGTTCGCCATCACCGCGCCCGGGTATCCTGGAAATCAAGGCCTATGTGCCTGGTGCTCACGCCGTTGAGGGCCACGCGGAGCCGGTTGTTCTGTCGGCGAACGAAACGCCGCTTGGCCCAAGCCCGCTGGCGGTTGATGCGTGTCGCAGTCTCGCTGAAAAGCTTGCGCGTTATCCTGACGGTTCGGCGACGGAGCTGCGCGACGCGATTGGTGCCAAGTTCGGTCTCAACCCCGACAACATCGTTTGTGGTGCCGGTTCCGATGAGCTCTTGAGCCTGATCGCACAGTGCTATCTGAGCGCCGGCGATGAGGCGATCTTCACGGAGCACGGCTTCCTTGTGTACCGGATCGCCATCCTCGCTGCCGGCGCGACGCCTGTTGTGGCGCCGGAAAGGGACATGACCGCCAACATTGATGCCATTCTCACATGCGTGAGCGATAAGACAAAAGCCGTATTCCTGGCCAATCCGAATAATCCGACCGGGACCTACGTACCAATCGATGAAGTGCGCCGGTTACGTGCGGGATTGCCGGACCACGTGTTACTTGTTCTGGACGCGGCGTATGCCGAGTATGTCAAACGCAACGACTATGAGTCCGGACTGGAAATCGTTGCGACAACGCAGAATACCGTTATGACCCGGACATTCTCGAAGATCTATGGTTTGGCGGCGTTACGGCTGGGCTGGGCGTATTGTCCGAGCGACATCGCAGGCGTTCTCAATCGTGTTCGCGGGCCGTTCAATGTCAATGCAGCGTCGATCGCCGCCGGCTCGGCGGCAATCGCCGACAGTGGCCACATCGATCGGGCCCGAGAGCACAATGATAGGTGGTTGCCCTGGTTGACCCAGCAGGTTCGTGACTTGGGCCTGACGGCGACCGACAGTGTCGGCAATTTCGTGCTTGTTCACTTTGCCTCAGACGGACCGCATACCGCTGCGGCGGCGGACGCCTATCTCAAGTCACGGGGTATCATCGTGCGTGGGACCGCCGGATACGGCCTGAGTGATGCATTGCGTGTCACGGTGGGCACGGAGCGCGAAAACAAAGCCGTGGTTGAAGCATTGCGCCTCTTCCTGACCAAGCCGGGGGCGTAACAAATTCCATGTTCGACAAACTAGCGATACTCGGGCTCGGATTGATTGGCTCGTCGATCAGTCATGCGACGCGCCGGGGCAACCTTGCAAAGTCAATTGTGGGATCGGCCAGAAGCGCCGCGACCCGTGAAACTGCCATGCGTATCGGCTTGGTCGACAGTGTCTTCGAACATCCCGCAGATGCCGTTCGCGATGCCGACCTCATCGTACTCTGCGTTCCGGTCGGCAGTTGTGGCGCGGTCGCGCGCGCCATGGCGTCAGGGCTCAAGTCTGGCGCAATCATCACCGACGTCGGGTCCGTCAAGGGATCGGTGGTCCAGGACGTCAAACCACATCTGCCGGATAGTGTGCATTTTATTCCGGGCCATCCCATCGCCGGAACCGAGCACTCTGGTCCGGAATCCGGCTTTGCGGAGTTGTTCGACGATCGTTGGTGCATCTTGACGCCGCCGCCTGGAATTGATTCGGAACAGCTGCACCGCCTGACCGCGTTTTGGCGCGGGCTGGGTTCGAACGTCGACGTCATGGCGCCTGACCATCATGATTTGGTCCTGGCGATCACCAGCCACCTTCCGCACTTGATCGCCTACAACATCGTCAATACGGCCGAACACTTGGAGCGGGTCGCTGATGCCGAAGTGATCAAGTATTCGGCGGGCGGGTTCCG
Organism: Hyphomicrobiaceae bacterium; assembly: GCA_051009955.1. Classification (GTDB taxonomy): domain Bacteria; phylum Pseudomonadota; class Alphaproteobacteria; order Rhizobiales; family Hyphomicrobiaceae; genus Tectiglobus. The sequence goes on from JBPCWB010000023.1 coordinate 6,244, forward strand.
CGACTTCACGCGCATTGCGGCGTCCGATCCGACGATGTGGCGCGATGTCTTCCTTAACAACAAGGATGCGGTGCTCGAGATGCTTGGCCGGTTCACCGAGGATCTGACAAGCCTGCAACGTGCCATCCGCTACGGTGACGGTGATACATTGTTTCAATTGTTCTCCGATGCCCGCCGAATCCGCCACGGTATTATTGAGGCGGGGCAAGACACCGATGAACCGGACTTCGGCCGACACGCCACCGCTGGCCCGACGGCGGCGGATGAAACCTGACGGTCGATAGTTATGTCTGATCAGGACGATTTCTGGGTGTTTGGTTATGGGTCGCTGATGTGGCGTCCGGGCTTTGCTTTTGAGCAGGCGTCCAAGGCGCGCCTGGTCGGGTTTCGGCGCGCGTTCTGCATCTACTCGACGCATCATCGCGGCACCGAGCTTCGGCCGGGACTGGTGCTCGGTCTGGACCGCGGCGGCACCTGTCAAGGTGTCGCCTATCGCGTCGCCGGGCGGCACCGGCACGAGACGATTGCTTATCTGCGTGCGCGAGAACAGATCAGCGGTGTCTATCGCGAGACTGAGGTTCCGCTTCAATTGGCGCATGACCGTGGGCCGGAAGTGCCTGCAATCGCCTATGTGGTGGAGCGTGCGCATCCAAGCTATGCCCATCGACTCCCGTTCTTGAGGCAGGTTGGCATCATCCGCGGCGCAAAAGGATTGTCGGGCCCGAACATCGAATATCTCGTCAACACCGCGGAACATCTGCGTGAACTGGATATCCGGGATCGCAATCTGGAGCGTCTTGCTTCCGCCATGGGTGGCTTGTTCACGTCATCCTATGCCGATGCCGCGACACTGCACCGGCGATCTCTTGCAGCCGCTACGACGCGACGGGATGTCGTGCGCACGGCGCCGAAACTGCGGCCGGCGGAGCGCCGGCGTTTCGGGCATCGCATGCTGATGCGGTGAGGTTCGAGTCATTCCGCCCCGGGCGGAATCGAACCGCCAGCGCACGCCCTGCCATTCGATGGCACAAACTTTTGGCCAGGCTAACGACGGTCGGGAATGGCAGTGAGTGGTTTCCATGAAGCCTGAAAAGCACGGGTGCGTTGACAATGTTCCGGCTTTGTCGCTGATCGATTAGCAACGAGATCCCGGAAAACATTCGATGCATGTTTGTAGCAGTGCCTCAAGTCTCCTTCGGTACGACCAATCGTGCCGGCCGCCGCTCTTCGGCTGATTTGAAGAGAGAGAATGTCTGGTTGACGTAATTGACCGTGCCCGAAATCAAATTCAGATAGTCTAGAAGCTCAGGTGTTTTCGCGGCTTCGACAAGCTGCACGGGGCGGTCCTGCGGATCGGTTTCAAACAGGACGTAAAACAGTGGGTCGCCGCGCGTGAGTTTGATGTCCTTGTCGGGCTCGTGCCACTCGAACGCCCACATCAGGGGGCGAGGCCAGATGTTGATCGGAAAACGGCCACCGAAGATCGTCCCGGGAAGTGGCTCCCTACTGTAATGCATAAATGGTGCGACCTGCGAAATATAGACGGTTTCATCCGCAATGAACACATAAGGCAACGCGATTTGGACTGTCGGCCTGTTCTTGTAACGCCACTCCGACTCGGCGGTGACGTGCAGGATCTTGCTCAATGTCTTGCCGCGGACAGGACTGTTGTCGCCAAGGACATTGCGGAGTTTCGGCCGGCCGTTGGAGTCACGCTCAAATCGGATTTGAAGCGTGAAGGGACACTTGATCACGAAATATCGGCTCTCGAGATTGATCACGGCCGGGCAGCGCGCGGCGGATTTCGCATGCCGCATGTTCGTGTCGACCGAACGCACACGCTCAGGTGGTGAGAAGACGATTCCTGCCTTTGGGTCATCCAAGAGCCAACCGACCCGTGCCGGTCCTGCATCATCTCCGTTGTCGTCAGGGCGATCAAACGCAACGTTGAATTGCATGGACATGGTCCCTGTACTTGCAGGCGTGCAAACGCCGATGACAGCTGGCGCACGAGCGAGCTCAAGAATATTGTTCAGTAGTCTGCTGGATTTTTGGGGGATTGGTCAAGGAGGAGAAGGCGGTTCGGTCGGCTTGCGACGATGCTTCGCATCGCCCGCGACCGCTGCCGGCCGACACGCGATCAACCCTGGTCAGATATCGCTACCAATATGCTGATCAGTGTGTCGTCCGTCGGCCCGTATTTTGAACCTGACATCGTTTGATGGATCTAACCGCAGTGTGAGTAGCCACAGCTATTGCACACCCAGCATCCTTCCTGACGTACGAGACTTCGTGAGCCGCACTGCGGACAGCTCTTGTGGCCAAACCTGATCGGCTTCAGTTCTTCGGCCGCAACTTTCGTGGCCTCGATTGGTGACTGCGCTGTGGCGCGGTTCGCCAGTTGTGCAACGTCGTCGTTCTTCAGGAAACCTGTCTGTATCATGTGTCCCTCTATCACTTCACCAATGGCCGCAAGCAGGCTTGGAACATACCGACCGTTCATCCAGCGCCCACCCTGCGGATCAAAAATGGCCTTGAGTTCCTCGACAACGAATGAGACATCGCCGCCGCGGCGGAATACAGCACTGATCATGCGCGTGAGTGCGACGGTCCACGCGTAATGCTCGAGGTTCTTGGTGTTGATAAAGATCTCAAAGGGCCGGCGGCGGCCGTTGTGCTCGATATCGTTGATGGTGACGTAAATCGCATCCGGACTGCTCGGCCATTTGAGCTTATAGGTGTAGCCGGGCAAGGCATGGTCGCGATCCAGTGGCTTGGTCAGCATAACGACCGCGGCGTGATCGTCGATGCTGGATGCTGTTGGGGCAGGCGCCTCCGACGCTTCGTACACCATTGGTGGTGCAGCTACGGCAGGCGGCTCTTCATTGGTCGCGAGAACGGATCCCGTCACATCATTCGGCCGGAACGTCGTGCAGCCCTTGAGGCCAAGCGTATAGGCGTCGCTGTAGATCGACTTGAACGTCTCGAACGAGATGTCTGCAGGACAATTGATGGTCTTCGAAATCGAACTGTCCACGAACGGCTGAACGGCAGCCTGCATGTCGAGATGCTCGCGGGGTGACAAGTCCTGAGCCGTTACGAACGTGTCCGGCAGCGATGCCTCCTCACCCTTCAACTTGCGATAGAGAGCAACGGCGTAGTCTTCGACATCAATCTCGCGGGCCGAGCCGTCGGGCCGCAAAATTCGCCGCCGATAGGATGTGGCGAACACGGGTTCGATGCCGCTCGAGACATTGCCGGCCAGCAGTGAGATGGTGCCAGTGGGTGCGATCGATGTGAGGCAACCGTTGCGGATTCCGTGCTTGCGGATGTCGGCCTGCAGGTGGTCATCCAGCTTGAGGACATTGGGGCTCTTGGCAAAGGCATCGGCTTCGAAGAGTGGAAACACGCCCTTCTCGGCTGCAAGTTCGACACTGGCTTGGTAGGCTGCCGTCTGAATCAGTTTCATCCAATCGCCCGCCAATGTCGCCGCTTCGGGCGTACCATAGCGCTTGCCACACATCGCCAGCGCATCTGCCAGACCGGTAAGACCAAGTCCGATGCGCCGTTTGGCAATGGCCTCTTTACGCTGCGCCGGCAGCGGATAGTTGGACGCATCGATGATGTTGTCGAGCAGTCGAATTGCTGTGTGCACACGTGCGGTGAGGCGATCGCTGTTGATCGCGGCGGCAGACGCAAAAGGGTTCTTGATCAGGCGCGGCAGGTTAATGGAGCCGAGCAGACATGCGCCGTAGGGTGGCAGCGGCTGCTCGCCACATGGGTTCGTGCACTGCAAGGTTTCGCAATAGGACAGGTTGTTGTTGGCATTGATGCGGTCAATGAACACGACACCGGGTTCGGCATAATGATAGGTGGCCCGCATGATGCGGTCCCACAAATCGCGGGCGCGGACCGTACGCCACGTCTTGCCGGCAAAGCGCAGATCCCAATCATCATCGTTGCCCACCGCCTTCATGAAGTCGTCGGTGATGAGCACGGAGACGTTGAAATTCCGCAGGCGCTCCGGATCGGACTTGGCATCGATGAACAGCTCGACGTCGGGATGATCGCATCTGAGCGTGCCCATCATGGCTCCGCGTCGGGCGCCGGCAGACATGATCGTCCGGCACATGGCATCCCAGACATCCATGAAGCTAACCGGACCGGAGGCATCGGCCCCAATGCTGGTAACGAGCGCGCCCTTGGGGCGCAAAGTCGAAAAGTCATGGCCGATGCCACCGCCCTGTTGCATTGTCAGGGCTGCTTCCTTGACGTTCTCGAAAATGGCGCTGAGGTCGTCGTCGATCTCGCCCATGACAAAACAATTGAACAACGTGACATTGCGATCGGTTCCCGCGCCGGCAATGATGCGGCCGGCCGGCAGGAACTCGAACTCGGCCATCGCTTCATGGAAGCTGTCGACCCATTTGGCGCGCTTGCGCTTGCCACCTGGTTCGCTTGCCGCCGCTGCGCGCGCTATGCGCTGCCACGTGTCGTCGACGTCGCGATCAACCTGACCAGTCGCCTTGTCGTGCAGGCGATATTTGTCCTCCCAGATCTGCCGTGCGACCGGCGAAAGCTCGAACGGATGGGGGTGCATGATGGGCTGCCCGGATGGTGAAATACTACCCTGGAAATATACAAGACCGCGTGGACAGCGTCAACAAATGTTCCGACTTTGTTCCAACAAAGTTCCAGCTTATGGTTCACGCGGCGTTGCGCCTGACAATTCGGGATCTTGCACTGCAGAGCGCCTGGCGCGCTCGGCGTCGACGAGTCGTTCCGTGGCTGTTTCGACGGTCTCTTGAAGACGGCGGGCGAAGTCCTTGCGCGGCAACTCGGGTGGAATGGGTGGCAGGATCTCGACAATGATCGTCCCGGGGTAGCGCAGGAGGGAATTCCGCGGCCAAAACAGTCCGGAGTTGAGCGCGACGGGAACGCAGGCGATGTTCAACCGGTCATAGAGCATGAGAACGCCCGGCTTGTAATCTGCCGGCGCACCGGGCAGGCGGCGCGTGCCTTCCGGGAAGACCAGAATCTCGCGGCCATCGTCGCGGCGCGACTGGGCCTCACGCAGCATCTCGCGCAGCGCCGATGGTCCGGTTTCGCGCCGGATGGGAATCATACCGAATTTTGTGGAGAACCAGCCGTAGAGCGGGATCTTCATCAGCTCCGCTTTCATGACCAAAGCGGGATCGTGAAAAATCGGGATCAGCGCAAACGTGTCCCAAGCCGATTGATGCTTGGCCGCGATGAGAAACGGGCGATCCGGCAGGTGTTCGCGACCGCGCACGACGACCTTGGTTCCGCAAATGAGGCGCATTAACAGCATGCTCGTCGCAGCATGCGCCCTCAGACCTTGCATGGCCCAGGAGCGCGGCGCCAGCAGCAGCCAGCTGCCAAAGACGAGAAAGAGAGCTGTATTGATGTAGAAGAGGATGTTGAAGAGTTGCGAACGGAGCCAGAGCATGCGCTTCAATGATGTTCAGCTGTTGGTTCCGGCGTAGACACTCCCGCCGTTCATTGAGGCGGCCGATGCGCCAGGCTTGAGAATACGGTTGACCGCCAGGGATGCCGCCGACGGCAAGAACTTGAGATACTCCTGTGCGAGGATCCGAGCGTTCTCGCCGTGCATCCACCATGGCTTGGCCAGGAAGATATCAGGTTTGACCGGATGCGGGATCAGGCGCACCTTGGGCATCGCCAAAGCAAGTTCGGTCAAGCTGCGCGGCATATGATAACTTGACGTCACCACGATCAACGACGTGAAGCTGTGGCCGCGCAGCCAGTTGCGCGCCTCGACGGCATTGCCGCGCGTGTTTTTCGCGAAATAGCCAAGCGTTACGCAACAATCGAACTTGTCATGATTGATAGCCGCCAATTCGCGAACCTTGGCTGGGCTGGTCTGCCGGTTCACACCGGAAATCAGCAGGTGCCGCGCCTTGCCGGCCTGCAGCAGGCGACCTGCTTCGCGCAATCTTCGCGATCCGCCAGTCAATACAACGATGGCATCGGCGGTCTCGACCTCGGCGGTTCCCTGACGAGTGGCGAATTCTGCAAAGAACAGAAACCCCAACACAAGTGACGCGATGGCAAGCCCGGCCACGCCCAAAACAAGTCTGACGAATGTTCTGTAAGTGTACATCACAGGCGTTGATCACATTCGAGCGTTGTCGGTTTCTCCCGGCGTCATTGAAAAGCACACCTGCGCAGCTTTTCTGTGGCACCAATGTGATCGTCAAAGCGCGACCACCTGCATAATTATGGCGGACTCTCCGACGGACCACAAATTGAAACTTGGCCGGGATCGGCGCCTGTGTCTAACGTTCAGCTCTGACTGTGCAGAATTCGGAAGACGCCAAACCGTGATGTCAGCATGCAGAGCGCGGCAATCACAATGACAACAAGCGCAAGCAACAGATAGCCCGGCGCATCGAGACCACCGGTCCCGACCAGGCGTTTGAACTCGGCCAGTGTGACCGAACCGCCGCCGAGAAACTGCATCACCGTTGGCATGAGAAAGAACACAGCCATGGCGCTGCCGGCACCGACGATGCCGGCCCGGATTCCAAGCGTCAGGAAATGCTTTTCAAACTCCCTGGCGATGAAACGATCGGTCGCACCGACAAAGTGGAGAACCTCCACAATCTCTCGGTTTGAGGCCATAGCGCTTCGGGTCGCCGAGACGATGATGGCCGTCGTGGCTGCGCCCACCAATAGCAGAATGGCCAGGCCACCAAGGGCGAACGAACGCGTCACCGTGCGGATTTGGTTTTGCCATTGGCGATGGTCGTCGAGCGTGGCCTTTGGGTATTCCTTGGCGAGGAGGCGCTTGAACGCTGCGAAATCCGGTTCGACGTTGCGGTCAAGTTCAATTGCGACCAGGCGCGGGATCGGTAGGCTTGTCAGCTCCGGATTGTTACCCAGCCACGGCTCCAGCAAACCGGCGGACTCTTTTTCACTCAGCACGCGGACATCCAAGACGCCTGCCTGTGCAACGAGTAGATCAACCACTCGTTTGACGACCCGGGCTGTCTCTTCGGTACTCTCGGCCGGTTCGATTTGAACCGTCACTTCGGTGCTGATGTCCCTCAGCCAGGCGTTGGCGGACTGATTGATCAAGTAGACCGCGCCGGCGGTCAGGCACGCCAGGAAACACATAATCGCGATAACCAGCGTGAGTGACTTGCCAGTTACGGATCCTGCCTGGACGATTGGCGCATTGGCCTGCTCGGCGCCCGGCTCGATTGCCGGTGGCGGCAGATAGAGATCTGTCGCAAACGGCTCGCCCTCGCCGGTCGCGTCCCCCTGGCGACTGGTCGATTGCCCGGTCGCGGGGTCACCCCGACTCAGCTGCCGCTGCGGATTGTGCGACAGTGTCGGGAGTGGTCGGCCGGTCTGTGCATCATCATTCGGTCCGGACATGGCCCTCATGAAGCTCCAGTCGTGGCGCCTTATATTGGCGCATGAGTTGATGGTCGTGGGTGGCTATGACGACGGACGTCCCGAGCCGATTGAGTTCGATGAAAAGGCGCAAGAGCCGGCGCGCCATCTGTGGGTCGACGTTTCCCGTCGGTTCATCGGCGAGGAGCAATTCCGGTTTGCCAATGACGGCACGTGCGATCGCGGCCCGTTGCTTCTCGCCGCCCGACAGGACCGAAGGAAAATGATGCATCCGGTCACCCAGGCCGACCCACTGCAGAAGGTCTGTGACGTCCTCCTTGTATTCCTCTTGCCGTTTGCCACTGACCCTGAGCGGGAGCGCAACATTCTGCCAGGTTGTGAGATGGTCGAGCAGTCGGAAGTCCTGGAATACGATGCCGATCCGTCGCCGCAAGCGGGCACGTTTTGCAGGATTGATATTGCGGACTTCCTGGTTGAACAGTTCGATGTGTCCACCCGTTGGTTGAAGGGACAGAAACATCAATCGCAGCAAGGTTGTCTTTCCCGCGCCTGAAGGGCCAGTCAGAAAATGGAACGATCCCGGTCGCAAATGGAAATTGACGCTGCGCAGGACGTCAACACCGTAACCATAGCTTAGAGCAATGTTCTCCAATCGGATCACGGTTCACGATTCTCCCGGTTGGCTTCTTTGCCATGGCGTGTTTGAGCCGTCACGGTTATGATCAAACTCAGAATTAGATCCATCTGCGATGATTGTGGCACTGGCATGGGGACGAATCGTGGCCTGCGGCCCAGTGTCTATTGATTGCTGGGGCCTCGAATGATTGTGATAGCGTGGTGTTTATCCAGGACAGGTGGAACTTGCAATGACCGAGGGCAATAGCAACCGGCCAAACATTGAGGTCATATATTCGGAGAACCAGATACACCAACGAATCGATGCCCTGGCGGCGGAAATCGCGAAGGCGGATTATCGAGATTTGCTTGTTGTCGCGGTTCTCAAGGGTAGTTTTATTTTCGCTGCAGATCTTATCCGATCATTGTACAAAGCCGGTCTCAGCCCACAGGTCGATTTTCTGTCCCTTTCAAGCTACCGGGATGGCACGACGTCGACAGGCCGCGTCGATATTTTGCGCGACGTCGACCTAGATGTGAAGGGTCGCGACATCATCCTGGTCGACGACATATTGGAGTCGGGCCGGACGCTGCGGTTTGCAAAAAATCTTCTGACCGAGCGCGGCGCCCGTCGAATTGCGACTTGCGTGCTGTTGGACAAGCCGGTCCCGCGTGCGGCCGAGATTACGGCTGATTTTCGCGCATTTGAGTGTCCGGATGTTTTTGTCATCGGCTACGGGATGGATATGGCGTATCGTTACCGTGAATTGCCCTTCGTCGGGCAAGTCGTGGACTGATGGACGCACATTCGCGCGGGAGGCCGCCATGGCTCGGATTCTGCTGGCTGAGGACGACACATCAACGCTCGAAGTACTACAGCGGGCCTTGACCGGTGACGGCCACGACGTCACGGCCGCGCATGATGGCCAGGAGGCGTATGATGCCGCGATGGCTGCAGACTATGACCTCTTGATCAGTGACGTTTCCATGCCGGTTCTTGATGGTGTGTCGCTGGTTGAGCAACTGCTTACCAGGAAGGACCAATTGCCTGTGATCCTGATGTCGGCGGTGGCGGACGAGCTGGCACGCGCCCAGGCTTTGCCGAAATCCAGGGTGCGCGTCGTGAGCAAGCCCTTGACCATCGAGCGCCTGCGAGAGGAAGTCCGCGCGGCTATCGGATTGCGGTGACTGATCGCCTTGGCTGTGCTGATCTGAACCTGTTCGGCGGGCTTGCCAGTGATGTCACGCAGATCAAAGTCCTGTGTCACTTGTGAGGTGGTCATGCAGTCGGGAACGATGGTCTTCACCCAGATGAACCGGGTGATTTTCGGGCAGCCCGCAGCGGCCTCGATTGCCACCGAGACTGATCGTCTCGGTGCTCGGCGGGTTTTCCTGCTGGTCAGTCGGACTCTGAACACTGGCACGGACGAAATCCAGAAAATCAGGGCTGTCCTCGGCGACCGCTTTGTCGGATTGCACGACCATATGCCGTCGCACTCACCACGAGAGTCGGTTGTTGCGTGCGCCAATGCCGCTCGGCGTGCCAATGCAGATCTCCTGGTGACAGTCGGCGGAGGCTCGGTCACCGACGGTGGCAAAGCCGTGACGATTTGTCTGGAGCACGACATTTCGGACGTCGACGGTCTCGAGCCGTTTCGTACGGTCGTCAAAGACGGTGTGCGGATCGTGCCCGATTTTCGCGCCCCGTCGGTGCGTCTGATCAGCGTTCCAACGACGCTGTCCGCCGGTGAATTCAATGCACGGGCCGGTGTGACGGACACGCGATTGAAACTCAAACAGAGCTATGTTCATCGCGGCATCGTGCCAGAGACCGTCATTCTGGACCCAGCCATCACGGTCCATACACCGGAATGGCTCTGGCTATCGAGCGGCGTGCGCGCCGTCGATCACGCCGTCGAAACGTTGTGCTCCATCGACGCTAATGACTATACCGATGGTACGTCTCTGCAAGCCTTGCGGGCTTTGAGCGACGGGTTGAGCCGCGTCAAGGCTAATCCGGCAGATCTTGAGGGCCGCCTCCGTTGTATGATGGGAGCCTGGCTTTCGATGGTGGGGATTGTCTCGGGGACGAAACTCGGCGCCAGCCACGCCATCGGCCATATCCTCGGTGGTTCGGCCAATGTTCCGCATGGCCAAACGTCATGCGTCATGCTGCCCTATGTTCTCGCATACAACGCGCCAGTGAACGCGGAGCGCCAAGCGGAAGTCTCGCGTGCACTCGGCCATCCTGATACGCCGGCCAGTGAGGTGCTGGATACCCTTATCCGATCGCTTGAAATGCCCCGCCATCTCCGTGACGTCCAGGTTGGCGAAGACGACCTGCCGCGGCTGGCGGAGAATTGCATGCTCGATGATTGGACGTTCTCGAA
>JBPCWB010000024.1:0-4379 GCA_051009955.1 Hyphomicrobiaceae bacterium
CGGTTCTTATTGTGCATGACGACCAGTTCATCCCCCATAGCGGCGATCGAGATCGGCTCCACTCGGAATGTCCCGGCTGTCAGCGCATTGATCCTTTCGAAGAAGGCGCGGATGCCGTCCATGCCAACGTAGTCACCCTGTATATCGGGCAAGCGGGGATTGATGTAGTGGAAGACCGCGTCCGGTGCAAATAACTCTGTGGCGTCGGCCAGATTGCCGGGTTTCATTCCCTTGAACAATAAGACGTTGGGGTGTTCCTCGGCCATGGAAACGCTCCTTCGATCGTCAACGATCATCTGAACCTCTGAAAGACACGTGGATCGATTGCCGCCGCGCCGAGCATACCGCCATAGAGCGAACCTGCGATCCCGGGCGTCATGACGTCTTGGCCCGTCAGAAACAGGCCAGGCACCGCGGTGCGGGCTTTGAGCGCTTCGGACAGAACCCGGCGAGGCGTTGTTTCGATTCCGTAGAACCCACCATTTTCATGGCCCGTGAATGCTGCGGTCGCGAGTGGCGTCCCGAGTTCTTTGTAAACCAACATCGGCGCCACGGCGGGAAACTTCTTGGTAAAGAAGGCCATCAACCTGGCTTCAATATCCTGTTTGAACGCCGCCCATTCGGCCGGGCGCTCATCGGCGCCTCCGTCTGCGAAACCAGCCACGGCTGACCAGTCGGCCAGCACCATCATCTGACCGGTATGCCTGTTCGACGGACCGGGATCGTGCGTCGAATCCTTGAGAGATGGGAAAGAGACAAACGCCATCTGCAAGGGCGAGGCGGCTGCCCAAATCGCATCATCGGTGTCCCAGCTTTCGTAGAACCAGTGATTTGAACGTGTCGCACCGTGTCGCGCGATATCTCCTTCGAAGCCAAGGAACACTTCGAAGTGGCAGACTGACGGTTTGAAGCTCGCGATTTCCTGTGCCCATCCCTGCGCACCAATCTCCTCCGTTAGCAACCGCTTGACTGTTTCACCCGCCCCTGCTGACGAGACAATGACCGGTGCATTGAATTGCTCGCCCGAAGTTGTGTGCACGCCAACGGCTTTGCCGTCTTCGATTAGGATTGCGTTCACCGGCGTACCGGCGCGCGCGCTACCACCGGCTGCCTCAATAACTGGAACAAGCCCTTTTGCAATGGCTGCTGCCCCGCCCGCCGGATAGCCGGCCCCATCGAGATAGTGGCTCATGATGGTGGCATGTACGCCGAAGCTTGCTTCCGTCGGCTTGCCGCCATAGGTGCCCCACTGCGCGGATAAAACGGCGGCGAGCTTTGGATCGGAAACGATGTCTGCAATGACTTCGCCGGTTGTGCGTCCGCACCAACGCCGAATCTTACTCTCGTTCCACCACCGGTGCGCAGAGGCGAACGGTTCGGGCATCGACCGTTCGGCGGCAACCATACGCAGGGCCGCGTCAGCTGACTGCAGCGCTTCAAAATAAGCGTCGATTTCAGCCGCGCTATCGGGGAAGCGGTCCTTGAGTTCCATCTTGTAGGCTGCAGCCGGGCGGGCGACGGATATCTCGAAATCACCCGGGAAATGCAGCGTGTCATAAACGGTGCCGACGGATTGAAACTTGATCGTTCCGCCGCTCAGCCAGTCCAGAATCTTCCCGGCGGGCTGATCCTGACCAAACAAGCCGCAGTAGTGGAGCCCAACATCCCAGGTGAATCCGTTCCGGGAGAAGGCATGCGTCAGGCCGCCAATTGTCTGAGCCTGTTCGAGGAGCAGAACCTTGTAATCCAGCCGCGACAGCGCCGTGGCCGTCGTCATCCCGCCCATACCGGAGCCGATCACAATGACATCAAAGTCATTTTTTGGAAGTGTAGCCATCATTCGATTACGTGTACGCCTCCGCCATGTGAGTGACGTTGACTTGCGTCAATCACAAGAGGGTCTCCACTCGCCGATCACGTATACTTGAGCACTGCAGCAACCGGCCGCCGGAGTGATGGTGGCATAAGCTTGCCGCGTCCAAAGCGAAGGATGAGGGCGGGTCGAAGTCCATCTCCAAGCCATTGCTGAAATGCACGTCGTACGGCGGCAACCTCGACGGGTTGGTTTATGAAGCTCGTGCGAACATCCCGTGCAGTCGCCTCAAGCTGGAAGCGTTGACTGGCTCGACCGACATTGAACCAGCCATCCGCTTCGTCATTCTCGGGGTAAAGAACGACTGCGCCAGCCGAGCCGTCGAGTTGAGCCATGTACTTGGGGTTCTCTGAGCTTGCGGTGAACAACAGCGGGAAACCATACTGACCCAGCCAACGCGGCAGCATCGGAGCTCCCGATGAACCGCTGTAAAGTCCATCCCGCGTTTCAAAGGCATGTGTCTGATTAAATCGAATCCAGTCGCGCAGCTCTCTTACGAATGCTTCATCGCTACACTGTGCCGTGTTACCCGCGACGACGAACTGTTTGAGACGGTCTATCTCGCTACGCGCAGTCAAGAATCGCGCACGCACACCACTTTGCCGGATCGCACGCTCCAAAACCGACAAGTCCTCGTTTGCCAAGGGCGTCGGATCAAACGCTGCGCGTGTCGTTTGCCGCCTGATGATCGCTTCATACACCGCAGTGCTGTTGGGCCGTCCAGCCGTCATGGTGACGATCACTTGTCGCGATGACGGTACGAATTCAATTTGGGTGTCGAGCCCTGCAGCATTGGCGGCAAGCACAAGGTTCTCGGTCGCACACCCGAGTGATGCCACGACATGCCTGTCCTCCGGGTCGACGACTGGGCAACGGCGGTTCGTATCAGGGGAAATTCGAATGGAATTCTGACTTGCTTCGAACAGCCACGGTTGTGTGTTGTGACTGTTTGCCGCCAAGACCGCATGCCGGACCAGCTGTTGGGCACGTGCGCGTTCGGCCACCGGCCAGCTTTCGGCGCGCCGTCGCATCTCCTCTAAGGTGGACCGATATCGAGGGTCGTCGCGCGGCCACGCGTAATATGACGCACCGCCCGCAGCGGCAACTGCAGCGGTTCCGATCAGTAAGCTTCGCCTGGAAAGCATAGATCGCGCCTCCACACCTGAGCCGGGATGGCATACGCTGGACCTTGGGCCGCCTTCGGCGGTCATGCGGTGATTCAGATCAAACCGGAAACAAGGCGAGAGCGAAGGTGCCGCGTGTCTCTTCGATTCCAGGCTGCAGAATTCTCCTTCCTGAAGTCAACGGACTTCATGCAGGGTGGTTGCCCGTATTGCGCCGTGCGCACCAGTTGCTTGTAAACAGTGGTTTTTGTTGTTGGCGGGTCAAATCACGTATCTTGACCTCATGAGCACACGCCCGAGATCTCCAGCATTGGCAGAGTTTACCGTCTTGATCGCGATGATGATCTCGATCGTCGCGCTGGCAACTGACGTTATGCTTCCAGCCCTTGACGACATCGGTCATGATCTCGCTCTGGCTCATCCCAACGACGCACAGCTCGTCATTTCTTCTTTGTTCCTCGGCATTGCGGTTGGGCAGATCGTCGTTGGCCCACTTTCAGATGTTTATGGTCGCAGACCGGTCATCATAGTTGGCTGCCTTCTGTTCATCGTCGGCTGCATATTGTCGGCACTTGCAACTACTTTTTCCATAATGCTGTTCGGGCGGATTCTCCAAGGTCTCGGGGTCGCTGCCCCGCGGATCGTAACCCTTGCCATCGTTCGCGACTGCTATGAGGGCCGCGCGATGGCAAGGATCATGTCGATCGCCATGGCAGTATTCATCATCGTGCCGGCACTTGCGCCGGCAATCGGTGAGGGCGTGATCGTGACAGCGGGTTGGCGCGCCACCTTTGTGCTTTTGCTCGGGCAGGCCCTTGTTGTGCTCGTCTGGTTTGTCATCCGCCAGCCTGAAACGTTGCCAGCCACCGAGCGCCGCCGCTTCTCCCTTAAGAGTATGATGGCCGGTATTTGGGAAGCCTGCACGAACCGTACCGTGATTGGTTATACGATTGCGATGGGGCTCGTGTTTGGCGCCTTTCTCGGGTACCTCAGCTCGGCGCAGCAGGTGTTCCAAGTGACCTTCAACACGGGTCAGCTCTTCGTCCTGTATTTCGGCGTCGCGGCACTCACGATCGGGCTTGCGTCCTTTGTAAATTCGACCGTCGTAATGTCGCTTGGCATGCGTTCTTTGACATGGTGGGCGTTTGTAGCCATGTCTGTCTCCTCAATTGTCTTTCTGGTTCCTTCGGTAACGATGAATGGCGTACCGCCTCTGTGGCTCTTTATGACCTGGTTGTTGCTAGTATTCTTTTGCGTGGGGATCGTATTTGGAAATCTGAATGCACTCGCGATGGAACCGCTCGGTCATATGGCGGGATTGGGTGCCGCGCTTGTCGGCTCGTTAGCAACGTTTATCTCGTTGCCCTTGGGTTGGGCGGTGG
>JBPCWB010000025.1:0-4927 GCA_051009955.1 Hyphomicrobiaceae bacterium
ATGACCGTTGATCGTGTCAGGCACCTGGCGAAAATGGCGCCGGCTTCATCACCTTGTCCTCCTGCATCAGGACGAGGCCTTCGGTTTGCTTCTGGAACTCGAGCCAGCCGGCATCGGCATCTCTGGCTGCGCGTTTGCGCTCCATATCGGCCAGGCTGTCATAGCGCCAAAGATGCACGAGCTGGTTTTGGGGGCCGACAACGCTGGTGTAATAGCCCATGAGCTCCAGTCCGTGGCGCTGCATGACTGGCAGGGCCACGTCTTCGAAAAGTTTAAGATACGTTGGCAATTTGCGCGGCACCAATGTGTAAGTCCGGATATTGACGATCATCGATTCGTTCTCCCTCGCAGAAAGCTTGGTCACTTCATGTCGCAACCGGCTCGGCGATTGCAACCTCCGGCATCCGAGATTCAATCGCCTCTGCTGCCGCCAGCAGTATGTCTTCGCGATAACGCCCGGCGACAAGCTGTGCCCCGCACGGGATCCCTGCGGCAAATCCTGTGAAGACCGACAAACCCGGCAAACCCATCAATGGTAGGCCGAGCTGTGTCAGTTGGGCCTCCATGATCTGCTCGAAGCGCTCCGGCGATGACACATCATCCTGGTCTTTGAACGGCAGTTCCGCAGAAACCGGACAAATGAGGATCGGGTATCGCTCCAGAAACAGATTCCATGATCTCAGGAAGCCCAGTCGGGCCTGCAGCGCATCCAGCACATCATCAAGGCCTGGGGCGGGACACAGGCGCGCCATCTGCGCGTAAATGAACGCGGCATCCGGGTCCGCCTCCTCGGCGATCGCCTTGGCGCCAGTGCGGCGAAACTCTGCAAGCCAGAGCTGCGATTGCAGGCGAGCAGGCTCACGCAACGGCGGGCAGTCGGTCTCGGTGACCTCCCAGCCAGCATCCTTCAAGGCATCGGCAGCCTTGCGCAGTTCCTTGTCGACGGTCGGCTGGACCTCCAGTCCCTCCGGATTGACGCAAAGCGCCGCGCGCTTGGGATAAGGGCCGAGATCAAGATCGACTGGCGTCCACCACGGATCACGCAGATCCTCCGCAGACATCGCCGCCAATGCCAACCTCAGATCGGCAACGGAGCGTGCGAGTGGACCGGACACAGCCATGAGTTGTGCGCCGATGTGGCGGTCCGGCCCCGTAAAGTTTGCCGCCGCAATGCGCCCAATCGTCGGCCGCAGGCCCTGCACGCCGCAGGCGTAGGCGGGGTATCGGACGGAACCACCAATGTCGGTGCCATGCGCAATGGCACCGACCCCGGCGGCCAGAGCTGCGGCAGCACCACCCGAAGAACCGCCCGGCGTCAAAGCCGCATAGTGCGGGTTTCGCGTGTGGCCGTGCACACCGTTGCGCGTGAACCAGCGTAAGGAGAAAGCCGGCGTGTTCGTCCGGCCAATGATCACAGCGCCAGCACGCCTTAGCGCAGCAACGACCGGACTGTCCTGCTCGGCAATCAAATCCGCCTGCAAGCGCAGTCCATTGGTGGTCGCGTATCCTGCCTGGTCGATGTTGACCTTCACGGTGACCGGCACACCCGCCAGTGGTCCTACGGCCTCACCATCGGCGAGGGACTTGTCAATGGCGGACGCCGCCTCACGCGCATCGGCCTCTGTCGTCGCAACAACTGCATTGATCGACGGATTGACTTTAGCCAGCCGATCGAGCGCCGCCTCGCAAACCTCAAGGGCTGAAATCTGCTTGCCGCGGACGCGCTGCCCGGTTTCGGTTGCGGTCATTCGCCAAAGTTCGCGCACTGCCTGCTTTTCCCATTATCGTTGCTTGACCGGCGTTGGTCAGTCAGCCGGTTTGAAGCGCTCCGTGGAATGAACCTATCCTAGAAAGTTATCGGCCGGTTGCGCAAAGTTTCTCATAGACGCAGATTGCGACTGGCGCTTTACGTGGGACAATATCATTGGCCACACGCAGAATGAGGGAACCAGATCATGACGCAGGAGCACAAGACGGCTGCCACAACAGCCATGAAGTCCGGCGGCTATTACAGTGAAAGAACGCGCGGTGCCAAGGATGTCATCGATAACGCCTCAGGCATGTTGAAAGAGGCCGTCGCCGCCATCCCTGAACCGCCGCGAGGCCGCCCTATTCAGATTGCGGACTTTGGCGCCGCCGATGGAGGAACCTCCAAGAAAGCGATCCGCGATACCGTGGGCGGTTTGCGTGCACGCTTCCCTGACCGCCAGATCCTGGTGACCTACACAGACCTTGCGAGCAATGATTTCTCGACACTGTTCAAGTCGATGCAGGGGCTCGATGGCCAATCCGAGCACACGTACGTCAATGAATTCGATGGTGTCTTCGTACACGCTTGCGGCACCGGATTTCACAATCAGCTGCTCCCCGATACCTCACTTGATCTGGGGTTTTCCGCAACCGCCATGCATTACATCTCTGAAAGGCCCTGCCAAATCCCTGACCACGTGCACATGGTCGGGGCCAGCGGCGCGACGCTCGAAGCCTACGCCCGGCGCGCAGCACAGGATTGGGAGCACATTCTATTGGCCCGTGCGAGCGAACTCACAACGGGCGGGCGCCTTGTATTTATGAACTTCGGAAAGGACGAAGCCGGTCGCTATCTCGGTGCGACCGGAGGCGTCAACATGTTCGACACCTTTGACCGGCTCTGGAAGGATCTCGCGGCCGACGGGACGATCACCGAAGACGAGTATGTCAACGCCAGTTTTTCCCAGTTCTATCGCACCAAAGAGGAATTCTCGGCACCACTGCGCGACCCGACATCGGCCGTCTACGCTGCGGGATTACGATTGATCTCAACGCATACCGGCGTTGTCGCCTGCCCCTATCGCGCGGCTTACGAGGCCGCGAACGGCGCAATGTCAGCACGTGACTTTGCCGTGTCCTACATTCCGACGTTGCGATCGTGGAGCGAAACGGTCTTCGCAAATGCGCTCGATGCCGCGCGCTCACCCGAGGCGCGCGCGGCCATCGTCGAGCAGTTTTATCAACGCTACGAGGACCTCGTCGCCACAGATCCTACCGGCCACGCGATGGACTACGTCCATTGCTACCTCGCGATCGAGAAGACCCGCTCGTAAGCCCCGCGTCTGAATTGTTCGACCTCAGCTGCGCAGGCATCAAGACGATACGGTGCCGCGCACGCCGGCTTCGGACGCGACACGCGGCACCAAGGCCTTGACGAGATCCTTCATGTCCAAGATGCCGACGGCGTCACCGTCCCGCATCACGGTATAGGCATAAGATGTATCCCCGCCAGATCGCCCGATCACGCTCTCCAACGTGTCGTCATAGTCGACTTCTCCCGCCGTCTGAAGATCCGCACCTTCAAGGGGGGACATCACGGAGCGCACCCGCAGGACTCTGGCCCGGTTGATGTCGCTGACAAAGTCCTCGATGTAGGGGTCGGCGGGATTGAGCAGGATGTGCTGCGGCTCGCCCTGCTGGACGACATAGCCGTCCTTCAGAATGACCAAGTGGTCAGCGAGCTTCAGGGCCTCGTCAAGATCGTGTGTGATGAACACGATTGTCTTGTGCAGGTCCTTTTGCAGTTCGAGCAGAAGATCCTGCATGTCGGTTCTGATCAACGGATCAAGTGCCGAGAAGGCCTCGTCCATCAGCATGATCGGAGAGTTGGACGTCAGAGCACGGGCAATTCCTACGCGCTGCTGCATACCGCCTGAGAGCTGGTGCGGGTAATGGTTTTCGAAGCCGCTCAGTCCGACACGGTCCAGCCATTTCTGGGCTTCCGCATCGGCCTGTGGCTCGTCTTCTCCACGGACGCGCAAGGCCATACCGGCATTCTGAATAACCGTGCGGTGCGGCAGCAGGGCGAATTTCTGAAACACCATCGACATTTGCGACTGGCGCAGACTGCGCAAGTCCTCTTCCGACAGCGACATCACGTCAACGCCGTCGACGAGCAGCTCGCCCGCCGTCGGATCGATCAGCCGGTTGAGATGCCGGATCAATGTCGACTTGCCCGAACCGGACAGTCCCATGATGACGGTGATCTCACCTTCGACCATGTCAACGTTGATATCACGCAGCCCGAGGACATGGCCGTGCTCTTCGAGCAGATCCGTTTTCGACGTCCCGCTCAGGGCGAGCTCAATGACGGCCTGCGGATCCGGTCCGAAGATCTTGTAAAGGTTGCGGATCGAAACTTTGGTTACTTCTGTTGTCACGGTCCGGCTCCTTAATTGTCCTGCGCCGCATTGATGCGAGCCAGTGATGCCTTGCTGACGCGGTCCAAAACAACGGCCAGAAGCACAATACAGAAACCGGAAATCAAGCCGACACCCAGTTCAAGATTTCGAATTCCACGTAGGACCAGAACACCGAGCCCGGGAGCGGAAACCAATGACGCAATGACGACCATCGCCAAAGCCATCATGATGGTCTGATTGACGCCAGCCATGATGTTCGGCAACGCCAGCGGGATCTCCACGCCGAGCAGTTTCTGGCGGCTTGTCATCCCGAAGGCGTCCGCAGCCTCGATCACGTCCTTGTCGACGAGCCGAATACCGAGGTCGGTCAATCGTATCACCGGCACGATGGCATACATGATGATGGCGATTCCATAGAGCTTGGACTCGGTGACACTGAACAGGAAGATCAGCGGGATCAGGTAGACGAACGATGGCAAAGTCTGCAGCATGTCGAGAACCGGGATCATCGAACGCTGGAACGTATTGTTCTTCGACATCGCAATACCGAGCGGCACGCCAAGAATCACACTCAGCATCGTACAAACAAAAATAATCGACAGCGTCTCGATGGCGAACGAGTAATGATCGATGAAGGCCATGAAAAAGAAAACAACCGCCACCATAATCGTCACCGCGGCCGAACGCGCGACGTATTGCACAGCCAGAAGAATAATCGGAATCAGAACCCACCATGGCATATTGCCAAAGAGATA
>JBPCWB010000026.1:0-3829 GCA_051009955.1 Hyphomicrobiaceae bacterium
TCGATCATCGAGTCACCGCGCACTTCCAACGCATAATGCTCACCATTGGTCAGCAGATCCGGAGGGCAGGCAATGTCGTGGGTATGGTTCTGGATGGCCGAGATCGGCACACCGGCCGCAATACGGCCCATGACCGGCACAGACACGGTGCGACTGTCGAGGACCGTCATCGATGGTTGCAATTGCTCCGGCGGACGGCTAGCAGCGCTGCCTTCGACGACGCTGAGATGGGCGGGCGCCGCAGAGTCTTCTGAGCCTGGCAGTTTGAGCACTTCCAGCGCTCGCGCCCTGTGCGGCAACCGCCGGATAAACCCACGCTCTTCCAGAGCGGTAATCAGGCGATGGATGCCGGACTTGGATTTCAGCGACAGTGCATCCTTCATTTCGTCGAAGGACGGCGGAACCCCGGTGTCCTGCAAGCGCTCGTTGATGAACATCAGCAGGTCTTTTTGCTTTTGCGTCAGCATGACAGCCTCTTTATCGCTTGCCGCAGCATTCACTTGGACTGTGCGATACAAAGCAGGAACTTTGACTCGTTTATCTATAAATGTTCTGATTTAGTTCTGCAACTGTTTCCTGCCGAGGCACGAAACATCGTTCAAAAGTCGAGGTGCATGATTTGAACTGTTGCACCTTCGGAAATGGCCGGATCGCCCGGCGGACGGACGATGAGCACGTCGGCGCGCGAGAGCGGAGAAAGCAGGGAACTGTCCTGCGAGGGAACAGGAGTAACCGCCAGGCGACCGTCATCCTCCCGGGCGCTGGAGACGGCCCGCATATAATGTTGCCGAGGTCCATTCACCGGCATTGGAGCAGTCGTAACGGCCGTTTCCAGCGCGTCGACGTGGGGTGGTCGGCCAAGCATTGCCGAAATCAACGGCACGGCAAAGATTCGTGCGCAGATCAGTGATGAAACCGGGTTCCCTGGCAGACCAATCACGAAAGTCGAGTCGAGGCGGCCAAACATCAGCGGTTTACCTGGGCGCATCGCAATGCGCCAGAAGTCGAGCGTCATGCCCATCTCTTCCAGGACCGGCGCAACGAGATCGTGATCCCCAACCGACGCTCCACCGACGGTCAGCAGCAAATCGAAGCCGCGCGCCTTTTCACACAGTCGGGCCAGATCGGCACGATCATCTTTGGCGATGCCGAGGAAGCGTGCCTCGCCGCCGGCGCGATGGATGATGCCGGCGATGCCGAAGGGGTTCGAGCAGACGATCTGATCGGGTCCCGTCGACTCACCGGGCAGAACCAGTTCGTCACCGGTGGCTACGACGGCGACGCGTGGTTTCTTGATGACGCGCAGGCGTGCATGGCCCATGGCCGCTGCCAAGGTTACGTCGCGCGGCGACAGTAGTGTGCCGGCCGGCAGCAGTGGTTGGCCTTCGCGAAAGTCGGATCCCATCTTGCGGATGTGGCCCGCCTCAACGTCATTGCGTTCCACGACGACATCTTCGCCATTCCGCGTGGTGTCCTCTTGACTGACGATAGCGTCGGCGCCGCCGGGGACTGGTGCGCCGGTGAAGATCCGAACGGCCTGGCCTGCCCCGACGCTCCCATCAAAACGGCGCCCGGCGGCTGATTCACCTATGACATTGAGCGTGGCGGGAATCGTCTGGATGTCGACGGCACGAACGGCATAGCCGTCCATGGCGGAAGCATCGAATGGCGGCTGTGTGCGGCCCGCCTGCAAATGCTCCGCAAGAACGCGGCGATCCGCCTCCATCAATGTAACCGGTTTCGCAGATAGAACCTGCGCTCCCGAAACAATGCGCCTGGTGGCTTCTTCGACGCTGAGCAGAGCCATGGCCTTACGCGGCTCCGTCCTTCGGCGCGACGTAGGTACCGGAACGCCCGCCAGTTTTCTCCAACAACCGGATGCCCGAAATGGCCATCCCCCGATCGGCGGCTTTCAGCATATCGTAAAGCGTCAGGCAGGCAACGGATACGGCCGTGAGGGCTTCCATTTCGACGCCGGTCGGTCCACTGACCCGCACGCTGCTGGTGACGCGCAATCCGCAACCATCGGTCAATTCCTCAAAATCAACGGAAACCTTGGAGAGTGCCAGTTGGTGACACAATGGGATGAGTTCGTGCGTCCGTTTCGCGGCCATGATGCCGGCGATGCGGGCCGTTGCGATGACGTCGCCCTTCTTCGCGTCGCCTTTCTGGACCAATTGCAGGGTCTCGCGGGCCATTTCGACACGTCCTTCGGCCGTTGCCGTTCGGTGCGTGACCGCCTTATCGCCAACATCGACCATTTGCGCTTCGCCGCGCTCGTTGATATGGGACAGCTCAGCCACGTCTACGCTCCGTCCGTAAGGAGCTGACGCGTTGCGCCAGCCACGTCGTCTTGGCGCATGAGACTTTCACCGACGAGAAACGTCTGCACGCCCGACCGGGCGAGGCGCAACAGATCGGCATTGGTGAAGATACCGCTTTCGCCGACCACGATCCGGTCTTCAGGCACTTGCGGAGCCAGGTGCTCCGTCGTCTCGAGGTTGACCTCGAACGTGCGAAGATTGCGATTGTTGATTCCGATGATCCGACAATCGAGGTGCAATGCGCGATCAAGTTCGCAGGCATCATGCACTTCCGCAATGGCATCCATGCCCCAGTCCTTTGCGGCGCTGGCCAACTCGGCCGCGAGACCGTCGTCAACCTGGGCCAGAACAGTCAAAATACAGTCAGCCCCCCAGGCGCGCGCCTCCGGCACCTGGTAGGGATCGATCATGAAGTCCTTACGCAGCGCCGGCATATTGGTCGCCTCGCGGGCGGCGAGCAAATACTCCGGCGCACCTTGAAACGACGGCCGGTCCGTGAGGACCGACAAACAGGCGGCACCGCCATCTTCATAGGCTTCCGCGAGCCTCGGCGGATTGAAATCAGCGCGGATCAGGCCCTTTGAGGGACTGGCTTTCTTGATCTCGGCGATCAACGCGAACCGGCCGGCGGCAACGGTCTTTTGAATCCTGTCTGCAAAAGGTCGCACAGCAGGCGCCGCGCGGGCCTCGTCCTCAATGGCCCGGACCGGGCGCGCAGATTTGGCCGCGGCCACTTCGTCACGCTTGTATGCCGTGATCTTATCGAGAATATCGCTCATGGTAGCGGACATTACCGCAAGCGCTCCAAAAGGGGTAGCCACTACAGATCTGCACGTCGGGAGAGATGGCTATGGAGATCCATACAACCTTGAGCGATCGTATCGCCCATGTGCGCCTGGACCGACCGCCCGCCAACGCTATGGTGACGGATTTCCTGAAACAGATCGCGACGCGTTTTCGCGAGTTGGAGACCGACTCGTCTGTGGCGGCCATCGTCCTGCAGGGCAATGGCCGAACGTTCTCGGCCGGCATGGACCTCAAAGTCGCGGCGGAACTCGATGCAGACGGTTCGGATCGCATCGTGCTCGCCTTCAACGAAGCTTTCGCGGCTGCATACGGCACCTCTAAGCCGGTCATTGGCGCAATCAATGGTCATGCCATTGCCGGTGGCTTGGTGCTGGCTCTGTGTTGTGATTATCGCATCGGGCCTGACCGTGACGCCCTGTTCGGATTGACCGAGGTGCGCGTGGGTGTGCCGTTTCCGGAAGTTGCCTACAACGTGATTGCCGATCAGCTGCCGCCGGACACGCTGCGTCGGATGATACAGTTCGGCGAGAACATGCCGCCGCAAGAGGCCCTCGATCGCGGCGCGCTCGATGAACTCGTTGCGCCTCGCGATGTCGTCGGCCGAGCTATCGAAAAAGCGCAACGCTGCCTTGCAATCCCGGCGCGCGGCTACGCTGACGTCAAGCGCCAGCTTCGCGGTGATGTCATGGCAAGAAATG
>JBPCWB010000027.1:0-6089 GCA_051009955.1 Hyphomicrobiaceae bacterium
GTGCCGATTCCGGGTGCCGGAGCGACGTGGTTCGAGATCGACGAGTTGGGGTTCGATCAGCAGTTCATTGCGGTTCTGTCGCTACTGACGTCCGTTCTGACGCTCACCGGAATGCTCATCTTGCGACCGATGATGGCCACGAAGTCGATCGTCTACATTGTCTTGCTTCTGACCATCGCAGCTGGATGCCTGGCCCTTCCTAACATTGGTCTCTATTACGGCATCCACGAATGGACGGCGGCACGCACGAACGGTGTGGTTGATGCGCGCTTTATTGCCGTGATCGACGCCGCCGTTGAGTCTCCGCTGGGCCAAATCGCCATGATTCCGATGCTCGCCTGGATCGCAAAGAACGCGCCCGACGACCTCAAGGCCACCTTCTTCGCCGTCATGGCTTCGTTCACCAACCTCGCACTGTCGGCCAGCAGCTTGCTCACCAAATATATGAACCAGATCTTCGTTGTGACCAGAGAGGTGCGCGACCGCACAACCGGCGAACTCATTACGCCGGCCGACTACAGCGCATTGGGCGGTTTGCTCATTACGGTTGCGCTGATCACAGTTGTCGTCCCCATCGTGACCATTGTACTGGTCCAACGATCACCCTGCCGCACCGATGAATAGGCGCTTGATGCCGGCCCAACTCGCGATCGGTCCGTCCTATTCGGGTGACAGATGCGAAACGGCCGCAACGAATGCCGTCCGCTCCTTCAGCGTCAACTCCGTGATCTGTACGCCATCATCTTTGAGAACCTCGAGACAGCGATCGTCTTCTTCCGTGGCGTGTCGGCGCTGGCAGGATGTGGCGTGGCTTGCAGCGTCCTCCATGACCCTTTTCTGCTCACCACTCCAGTTGGCATAGGTCGTGCGATTGCACAGCAACAGGGCTACGCCGAAGAAATGCGCGGTCAGCGTGACGTAGCGGTGATACTTGTGCAGGTCGAAATTCACGATGTTGGTCAAGGGGTTTTCCTGGGCGTCGACCTCGCCGGTTGCGACGGCGTTTGCCAGATCACGCACGTCGATGGTCTGAGGTGTGAAGCCGAGGGCGCGGAAGACGGATTGATGAAAGGCGTTGTCGAGCGTTCGGATCCGCAGACCTTCGCAATCCGACGGTGATCTGATGGCTGCGCCACGGTTCGATATGTGCCGTACGCCGTTGTCCCATAGCCCGAGAACAACATAAGGGGAGAGTGCCGCTGCCTCGTCGCGGGCATGCTGTCCGGCTGAGCCATCCAGCAATGCATAGAATTGGTCTCGGTCACCGGACCCGAACGGCATCTCGAAACTGTTCAAGGCGGGAATTTGCGATGTCAGGTAACTCGACGAGAAATAGCACAGATCCAGGTCGCCCGCCCCCACCATGCGCGGCAGGTCCGCGGCCGCCTGTCCGTCCTCCGTGACGTTCATTCGAAAGTCAATCTGACCAGCTTGCTCTCTGCCGTGCAGATGCGCAATGAGGTCGTTCATGGCACGCGAATGGACAGAATTGGGGCCCTGGTAACCGCCAATGCGCAGATTGATCGTCATCTTAGCTCACCCTTTTTATCCACCTTGGCCGCACAGTAACCGACGCCCTGCGAACTCTCAGATCTCCCGTTCGGCCGTGGAGCGACGATCGGACTACATCAAAAAGATTGAACTCAGGCATCAACAATCATCATTTCAAACGATACCCTGGCGCCTCTAGTCTTAGGCCAGCGTTGGTAATGCCTTAACACCATCAGCGCCAGCAAATTGATCGGGAACGCTCCATGCAGCTTGGTTTCTTCACCATGCCAATCCATCCGCTGGGAAAAGATTGGCGTCAATCCCTGAGAGAGGATCGAGAAGCTTTCATTCTCGCCGATGAGCTCGGGTTCCGTGAAGCGTATTGTGGCGAGCACACCACCGATCTGGCGGAGAACATCACGTCGTGCACAATGTTCTTGAGTTCGCTTGTCGATAGCATCAAGACCATGCGGCTTGGGACGGGGACGGTTAATCTGCCGAACTCTCATCCGGCTGCCGTCGCCGGCAATATCGCGATGCTGGACCACATGCTGGACGGCCGCTTCAATTTCGGCATCAGCCCGGGAGGCCTGCTGTCTGATGCTGAAGTCTTCGGCAATCTCGACAATGATCGTGGCAAGATGTTCCTCGAAGGGATCAACACGATCCTGAAGATCTGGGAATCAGACCCGCCGTACGACATCGAAGGCGAGTTCTGGAACATCTCGACGGCGAGAACCATGATGGGCGATATCGGTCAGGGCTTTGTACCGCGACCGCTACAAAAACCGCATCCGCCAATCGTCGTCACGGCGGTGGCACCGTTCTCGAAAGGAGTGACCGAAGCCGCCGCGCGGGGCTGGGATCCGATTTCGGCGAATTTCCTGCTTCCGAAGTGGACGGCGTCACACTGGCCGAAATACGTCGAGGGCTGCGAACGGGCCGGCCGCAAACCCGATCCAGACAATTGGCGTGTTGCCCGCAGCATCTTTGTTGCCGACGATCTCAATACGGCCCGAGACTACGCGCTGCGTGAGGACAGCCCCTATCGCTATTATTACAGGCAGCTTCTCACCAAGCTCACCGCCGGTGGCCGCATCAATTTGTTTAAGCCGGATCAGGAGATGAGCGATGATGAGATCACGCTCGACTTCGTCATGGATCAGCTCGTGACATGGGGCACACCAGACAAAGTCGCCGACGAATTGATGGCCTTCCGGGACACCGTTGGCGACTTTGGTACGCTGCTTTATCCTGGCAAGGACTGGGCCGATCGCGACTTGGCCCGGCGATCGATGATCCTGCTGGCGGAGGACGTTCTGCCGAGTGTCAATCAATCGATATCTGCGGCAGCCTGACGAGGGCGTGGTCAGCGCGTTCCGGCAAACGCATCATGATTTCTGAAGGGTAGACGGAATGAAGTTGATCAACGTCGGTATTGTGGGCACGGGCTGGTGCGGCGGCATTCGCGCCGAGGCGTG
Organism: Hyphomicrobiaceae bacterium; assembly: GCA_051009955.1. Classification (GTDB taxonomy): domain Bacteria; phylum Pseudomonadota; class Alphaproteobacteria; order Rhizobiales; family Hyphomicrobiaceae; genus Tectiglobus. The sequence goes on from JBPCWB010000027.1 coordinate 2,973, forward strand.
CGCGGATTGCCCGCAAATCGGTGAAGTCCATATCGCCGAGGTCAAGCCGGAACGGCTGCGAGAGGTCACCGAATTGGTCAATCCGGCCACCGCGACCGATGACTATCGTGTGCTCTACGACAACGCCGGGATCGATGCCGTGTTCATTTCGGCGACGCCAGAGGATCTGCACTATCCGATGGCGAAGGAAGCGTTGGAAGCCGGCAAGCACGTCTTTCTCGAAAAGCCGATCGCGCTGACGTTGCAGGAAGCCGACCACTTGGTCGCGCTGTCACGGCAGAAAAACCTCAAATTCACGATCGGTTATTCGCAGCGCTTCAATCCGAAATACGCCTACGTCAAGAAAAGCCTGGAAGATGGCACGCTGGGCAAACCCGTTAGTGCGCTGGTCAGCCGCCATATCACACGAAATCTCGGCAAGAAAATCTCAGGTCGCATCAAGCTCTCACCTGCGGCAATGGAGGCAACCCACGATCTCGACTTCATCCTTTGGTGCCTGGAGCCGGCCAAGCCGATCCGCGTCTACGCCCAGAATGTCTATAAGGTGATGGTCGAAACGGCCGATGCGCCAGACTGTACGTGGATCATCGTCACCATGGATGACGGTACGGCTTTCACGATTGGGGCTGGATGGATCCTGCCGCCTGGCTATCCGAACTACTCGGCAACGACGATCGAGGTGGTCGGCACCGAAGGCGCCCTTCTGATCGACGATTCGCATCGTGACGTCATTCTCAACACTATGAAGGATGGCATGCGCCTACCGATGTCGACGATGCCCGGTGAGGGCGTCGGACACGTCTTCGCAGGGCCGATGGCAAGCGAGACACTGCACTTTGTTGATGCGGTTGCCCGCGATCGAGATGTGCTGGTTACGCCAGAACAGGCCCGCAAAGTCATGGAGGTCTATATCGCGGCAGACCTGTCGGCAGAGCGCAACGAACCCGTCACGCTGCCGCTGAACGATGCGACGCTGTCATCGTTGCAGGCATAGGGTGGACGTGTTGGTACAATCGATTGTGCTATCAGGTTCGTCTCCAGCTCCAACGTCATCGAGGCGAAAGTCATGACCGACCGATATGGCCCACGCGGTGTTGTCGCCCTGCATATCCCATTGCAGAACGCCAACATGCAGCCGGAATATGAGATGCTGCGGCCGGACGGCGTGAACAATCAGATTTATCGGATCGATCTGGGAAACCCGGATGAGGTGTCAGAGGCCACCGTGGCGGTCATCGCCGGGAGTCTCGGCTGCCATCCCGACATTGTCGTCGTCGGCAATTCGATTGAGATGCGCAACTGGTCCGTCGAGCGCCAGGACCGCCATCGTGCCCTGCTCCAATCGGCGATCGGCGAAATCCCACTGGTCCTCGGTGGCGATGCGACGGTGGCCGCACTGCGTGCGGTCGGGGCTCGCAGGATTGCAATGCTCTCACCGATGCAGGCGCACCATGCCAACAGTGCCGCGTCTTACTATGAAGCCATGGGCTTCGAGGTCGCGAGCAGCGATTGCCTGGGCGTTGGGCTGCCACAAGACATCATCAATGTGAGCGATCAAACCATAATTGACGGGTTCGCGAGTATGGACCGGTCAGACGTCGACACATTGCTGCACGTTGGCGGCGCATTGAGCACCGTGCCGCTCGTGGCGCAGCTTGAGGACAAGCATAAAAAGCCGGTCATAACGGTCAACGCCGCCACCTACTGGATGGCGTTGCGCCGCCTCGGCATCAACGACAAAATCAAAGGCTTCGGTCAGCTCCTTGGGTTGCCGATGCCGGACGAGGAAGCGTAGGGCGAGCGACAAACGGTTTGTCGTAACCGCTTGTTGTGGGTCGGATTCGGTGTTCAACTCACCGGAACCGGCCAACCAGGAAGGGACCTGAGACGGTGGCAGACCGCGCCGCAGGGCGGAGCTTCAATTTCAATACGATAGCGGCCATCATATTCATTGTGTTGGCGATCGTGCTGTATTTGATCATCCCTTACCAGATCGACAAGCCGCTGATTCAGATTGGTATTGCCGGACAATCGAATTTGTCGGCCGAGCTGTTCCCGCAAATCGTGTCGGTGGCGCTGTTTCTGCTCGGTGTTTGGTATTTCTTCCTCAGCTTCTCCATCAATGAAGAGAATGGACTAAGCCGTCTCGACCGGGAAGCGATTACGAACGTCGCGATAACCTTGGCCTTAATGGCGATCTACGTCCCCCTCATGGTCAATCTCGGCTTCGTCGTCGGCAGCGCGATCATGATTTTTGCAATGTCGACGTACTTTGGAAACCGCAACTTCCTCCTTGGTGCAGCCACAAGTGTGGTGCTGCCGATGGTCATCTTTTTCGTGTTTCGTCGGCTGTTGCTGACGGAGCTGCCACCATTTCCGATCGATATATATCCATTGACCCATTGGTCACTGATCTAAGGAGGCACCTTGCCGATGGCCAATTGTGGGAACCCGGGAGACTAGATGTTCGATGCGTTTGTAGAGGGTGTTGGCCTGGCGCTGCGCTTGGATACCATGCTGTACATGTCGGCAGGGTTGTTCCTGGGCATGTTCGTTGGCGCGCTGCCCGGCTTCACCACTCTTATGGCAATGGCGATCCTGTTGCCGATATCGTTCTTTCTTGACCCGTTGCTTGGCATTCCGTTTTTGATCGGCGTCTACAAGGGCGGCATTTATGGCGGCAGCGTTCCGGCCATTCTGGTGTCGATGCCGGGAACCGGTGCGGCAGTCGCCACGACCTTCGACGGCCCTGCGTTGACCAAGAAGGGTCAGGGTCGCAAGGCACTCGAGATCGCATTGTTCTCTTCGGTAAGTGGTGATCTGACCAGCGACATCATCACGATCGCCTTGATCGGCCCGATTGCCGCTGTTGCCCTGCTGCTGGGGCCGCCCGAGCTGGCGGCAATCCTGTTTCTCGCCCTGATCGTGATCTCTGCGACGTCCAGCGGCGTGTTCGTCAAGGGTCTGTTGATGCTGGTCGTCGGGCTGTTCCTGGGCATGATTGGCCAGGACCCGATTGGTGCACTGTCGCGATTTTCGTTTGGATTTGCGGAGATCGAGGCCGGCATTCCGCTGCTTCCAATGTTGATCGGTGTTTTCGCGCTGCCTGAGATCTTC
>JBPCWB010000028.1:0-5152 GCA_051009955.1 Hyphomicrobiaceae bacterium
TTGATCATGCGCGCCTCATCGAATCCCATCAGCTTGCCAACTGCCGCAGTCGCGCCGAACGCGCCGACGGTCGCCGGGCGAAAGAAACGCAACCCCGAGGTGGCGGCAACGCCGAGGCTACTTGCAACGTCGACACCAACGATGACGGCTTCCAGTAGGCGTTGACCGTCAATGCCGCCGCTGCGCTCGGCATGGGCCAGTGTTGCCGGCAATACGGCCGACATGACATGGGCGACGGCCGCCTCATGGACACAGTCGAATTCGCTGTTGTGGATCTGGTAGGCGTTGCACATGGCTGCCGCCGCGGCGGGCAACCGCGTGCCCAGGGACCAAACCCGCGTGTCGTCACCTGTTCCGAATTTGTTTTGAGCTCGTGCCAGTTCCGGTGCCAGCGGGCCGCTGCTGCCGACGATGCCGACGCCGATCGTGTCGAGAACGAAGATCTTCGCGGCCGCGATTGCTGACGCTGGAATGGCTTCGTAGCGAGTCTTGACGGCATGGGCAGCGAATGCAGCGATGGCGTCCATGTCGTCAGTCTCCTTTGTCCAGGCGATAGACTCGTACGGCGGTATCATGATAAAGCGCGGCCTTCTCTGCCTCGGAATAGTCAGAGGTCATCCGCTTGAATGAATTCCAAAGCACGGTATAGCCGCAACTGAGTTTGTCGACGGGAAAGTTCGACTCGAACATGCACCGCTCAACTCCGAATTTCTCGATCGTGTGCTCGAAATACCGGCGCGTGGCCTGCATGAGGGTTTGACTCGTTGGCGGCTCCGGTTTGTCCTGCCAGCCAAAGCCGTTGATGTCCATGTTGAGGCCGCCAAGCTTGGCCATGACATTGGGGCACCGGGCGAGGGCGGCGATTTTGTGCTGCCAGTCTCCGAAGACGTCGTCGGCCCTGCCGGCGTAAGGGCCAATGCCGAGTGGCCCGCCGAAGTGATCCAGGATGATGATCGTGTCTGGAAAGGCGTGTGCAAGATCGGTTACGTCGGGGATTTGCTCGTGGCAGCACCAGGCCTCGAATGTCAAGTTTCGTGAAGCAAGGTGTTTGAAGCCGGCCCGGAAGTCGTCTCGCAGTAGCAAATTCTCCGGTGGTTCAGTGCGATGATTGCGGATCTCCGGATGTGGGTGCCAGAGGGCGCCCAGCCGGATTCCGCGAAAGCGGCCGTTGCCGGCCGCGATCTGGCTATCGAGTAGATCGGCGGCGGCGTCGCCAATCTTGAGATCGGCGGTGCCGACGATACCGGCTGCGATCCGTGTCGGCCCGTAAAGTCCGGAGGCCGACATCGCGGAAATGCCATTCACGAATTCCGTTTCGCCGACGGCGCGGTATGGTTCGGGTCCACCTTCCCGGAACATCGTGCCGCATTCGATGAAAACGGTCGAAGTGATGTTGTGGCCACCAGAGACGTCCTCCAGCATTTCGTCGAGCAGGTAGCGTCGCTGAACGCCGTCTTCACGGAAATCCCACAAGTGATGATGGGGATCGCAGATTCTCAAATCCGGCTCCAGGGGCGTCTCTACAACTTGCTCCAGCCACGCGTGATTTGATGATCGTGCGACCATTGATTGCTCTCCCAACACTGTCCGAGAACAAACTTATCATGGAACCGCGATCTGCGTACAAATCTGCGTGAACAGATGTGAGACAAAGCGTGTCAAAAATTGCACGATTGACGAGAAATGATGATTGGATGCCGATCTGTCGTTCCGCTCCGCGTGGTTTCGCCATAAAGTGCGACGAGGAACCGTTGAATTCAAATTGTGGTTGAGTGCTGGGTCGTGAAAGTCTGGACTGTTATGAGTTGGCCCCGTTTTGCTGTTTTGTTGCTCGTTTGGGCGGCCGCGGCGGGAAGTTATTTGATCGCCTCCGCACGTTTGCAACCGGCCGAGGCCCAGGCCGGTTCCAACTGGGCAATGCCTGCGCCATCATACGTTAGAGGGTCGCGTCGCGCGCGGCGGGCGCGCAATCGGCGGCTTCGGCGGGTGTCGCGTCGCGGGCGCAGCCGACGGTCGTTGCGTCGCCGTCGTGGCCGACGATCGGTTGCCAGGGCGCCGCTGCTGCCAAAGCGAAGCAAGGATGCCGGTCCAATTCAAATTGTCGTATCGCTGAAGAAGCAGAGAATGACGGTCTACGAATCCGGTCAGCCGGTCGGCTCATCGCGCGTCTCGACCGGAATGCGCGGCTTTGACACGCCGTCCGGCATTTTTAGTATTCTGCAAAAGCGCCGCCGCCATTACTCCAATATCTATCGTGGTGCGCCAATGCCTTTCATGCAACGGCTGACTTGGTCCGGCATAGCGTTGCACCAAGGCGTGGTGCCCGGCTATCGCGCCTCGCACGGTTGCATTCGCCTGCCCGGCAGGTTTGCGCGGGATCTATTCCGGTACACGGAGCGGCGCAGCCATGTGATTGTGGTCGACGGCGATCCCCGGCCACAGCCGATTGAGCATGATGAATTGTTCCAGCCGTCATTGCCGATGGAGGAATATCTGATTGGCAGTGACAATTCAAAGGCGTCCTCAGTTGAAGTTGCTCAAGACGCAGGATCCGGTGAACGTGCCTCGGATTCGAATGGTTCTGGTGTTCTTGCGCTACTGAGACAGGCTGTTGCAGGATCACCGGCAGTCGCGCAGCCAGCGCCGACACTGGATATGTTCCACGACATTGATGAGCAGGATTTGATTGCGCACAGGCAGTTACAGCGCGCGTTTCGGTCCACGGCACCGCTGCGCATTCTGATTACCCGGAAATCAACGCGCGATCATGTGCGAGATGCGCAGCTCATGTTGGTCCAGTTGGGCTATGACGCGGGTTTCGCCGATGGGCTGATTGGAAAACAGACTGTTGCAGCGATCAAGGCATTCCAAAAGGCTTCCGGTCTTCCGGCGACAGGCTATCCAAATGAGAAGTTCCATGAAGCGCTTCGGCGTAAAGCGGGGCACGAGTTCAATAACGAAGCATTCCTGTATGTTCGCCAGAATGCCCGCGATATCTATTCGGCAGCCGTCGGTTTGAAGGACCCGCAAAAGCCGCTGGGGACGCATCTCTATACGGTCAATTCACTCGGCGAATCCGGAAAACGGGCGTACTGGCATGGCATGACAATCCGGGCCCGGGGGCGGCTGCCGGGGCAGCGGCGTTCGCGTGAGGCGCGCGAGAAGGTCGAGGCCATGACCGTTCACGATGCGCTCGACCGCATTGTCATCCCGCCGCACGTCCGTATGAGGATCGAGGATCTTCTGACGCCGGAAACTTCGTTGATTATTGCGGACACCGGTCATACGCGTGAGACCGGGCAGGACACTGACTTTATCGTCTTAACCAAATAGACGGTTCCGTTATAGCGCCTCGCCTGGATACTTCTGTCCATCATCCATCGAAGTTGCTCGGCGGCAGCGGCAACTTGTAGTGGTCACGCAACGTTCGGCCGGTGTACTCGGTTCGGAATAGACCGCGGCGTTGCAGGATGGGGATGACCTGGTCGACAAAGATGTCCAGCATGGCCGGCAAAATTGGCGGCATGACATTGAAGCCGTCCGCGGCGCCATTCTCAACCCAGTCAATCATCAAATCGGCCACTTGTTCCGGCGTGCCGGCGAAGAAGTGGTGGCCCCGCGCACCTGCAAGCATGGTCAACAGCTGACGCAATGTCGGGCGCTCGCGGCGCACCAGACCAATGATCACCTCCGTTCGGCTGCGCGCGGCTTCGACCGTGTCGGGATCAGGGAAATCATCCGGCGACAAGGTGCGGTCGAGCGGCAAGTCAGAGAAGTCATAGCCGCCGAAGCGACCGGACAAGCGCTTGCGGCCGGCTTCCGGGTTGGCCAGTTCTCCCAGTTCATCGGCCAACTGTTTGGCCTCCGCTTCGGTCGAACCGATGAGTGGGCTTAGTCCAGGCAGAATGATCGCGTGTTCGCGTTGCCGACCGTTGGCTGCGACCCGGCTCTTGAGATCGGCATAAAAGTCCTGCGCCGTCGCCTTTTCCATTTGTGCTGTGAAGATCGCTTCGGCATGGAGCGCCGCAAAGGCGCGCCCGGTTTCCGACGATCCGGCTTGGACCAGCACCGGCCGGCCCTGAGGACAGCGCGGCAGATTGAGCGGGCCGGCCACGGCGTAGTACCGACCGTGATGTGCAATCGGCCGCACGCGGTCCGCGCGCGCATACTGGCCCGACGTGCGATCGTCGATCACCGCATCGGCCGCCCAACTATCCCATAGTCCATTGACCACGCCCATGTATTCTTCGGCCCGCTCATATCGCTCGGCATGGCTGACCTGCGCCGTGTCACCATAGTTGCGGGCGGCCGCGGCCAGCCACGATGTGACGATGTTCCAGCCGATCCGCCCGCCGCTGATATGGTCGAGAGAGGCAAATTGCCGGGCCAGGTTGAAGGGTTCGGTGTAGGTCGTTGATGCAGTGGCGATCAGGCCGATCGTCTGCGTCGATACGGCGAGTGCTGAAAGCACGGTCAGCGGTTCGAGACCGGTGCGCGGGCCGTGCGCGATGTCATCGCCGAGAGCCAGTTGGTCGGCCAGAAATATCGAGTCGAACAAGCCGGCTTCGGCCCGGCGCGCCAAGTCCTGGTAGTAGGAAATATCGAAGACCGACAGCGGCGAGGCGGCGGGATGGCGCCATGACGCCTCGTGATGTCCACGGCTATGAATGAAAAGATTGAGATGCATGTGCCGTTGCATGGCGGGTCCTACGGATCGTCAGAACAATACTGCAACGTTAGGGTGCCGCTCGCCCGTTGGCAATGTCGATGCTGGTATGCACGACGCGCGCAGCCCAAGTGAGTCTGTCTTTCCAAGGCGCTCTCTATCGCTCAAGGTCTTATCCATTCTAACCCATTGCATCATTCAAACGGTTGGGGCGGGAGCGCAATCTTGCAGCGTCGAATTTGTCGGACGTCACACTGATTGCAATGGCTGATCCTGACCTCGTCAAAGAAACACGAAGCTAGACCGCGAAAACTGCGCCAGCCGGCTCGACGTATCCGCACTGGCATGCCAAGAGTTTTCTGATCAAGTCGATGTCAATTGCAGTGAGCAGCAAACGATGAAAACCGAAATGCCACGTCCGATCCGGCTTAAGGATTACCGGCCATCGGACTACCTCGTTGACAAAGTCGATCTAGACTTCTCACT
>JBPCWB010000029.1:0-6043 GCA_051009955.1 Hyphomicrobiaceae bacterium
CGCGTTCTGGCACTGCGTCATAATATTCCGGACCGCTCGACGCCGGGCCGGCTTCATGCGGCGAAACAGCATATGCCAGAGCAGGCCCATGTTGCAGAAGCCCTGATTGAAGCGCACAAGATCCTACTCGGCACAGTACTGCGCCAACAACTGCGCGATCTCGACCGCGGCCTGGCGCTCAGCAATGCCGTTAGACCGGGCGAGCTGACCAAACATCAAACGCAAGAACTAAGGTGGGCCTTGGAGCAGGTCCCGGAAGTACCCAATCTCCTCGGAACGCCCTTGTTCGCGGTGTAAACTTTTCGTTCAGGCGTCGAACGGTGAGTGACGCGCGCACCAAACCGTGCGCGTTCGCCATTCCCATTGACGGCTTGATCCAAGTCAATGATCGGCAAGTCACTTGCACAGATCTTCCCGGCAGCAGTCAGGCAGACCGCGCAGTTCGCACTTTTTCTTGCAAGAACATGCGCGGTCGTTGCATGTCTGGTCATCGTGGGATTGGAAGGATCATCATTCATGGCTGCGATCACTGAGGGGCAAAGAGCTTTTTCCGACATCTTGGCATTTCTTGGTTCAGGGCTCGCCCTGGTCCTGGGCGGCATTCTGGCGTTTGGCTCGGACGATGGGGCATTGGCATTCCACGGGTTCCTATTGGGATTTGCCGGTTTGCTGGGTGTGGTCTACGTCCTGAGTGACGCATTTGGCACCGGTGAATCCAGGATCCCGGCCTCGGGATATTTCGATGGCCCGATCAAAGTTGCGACATTGGCCGCGGTCTGCTGGGGCGTCGCAGGCTTTCTCGTGGGTGACATCATCGCCTGGCAGATGGCCTTTCCCTGGCTCAATCTTGACCTGCCCTGGACCAGTTTCGGTCGGCTGCGCCCCTTGCATACCTCCGCCGTGATTTTTGCCTTCGGTGGCAACGTTTTGCTGGCGACCTCGTTCTATGTCGTCCAACGCACTTGTCAGGCCCGCCTGGCCGGCCGCTGGGCGCCTTACTTCGTTGTCTGGGGCTATCAGTTGTTCATCCTGATCGCCGGCACGGGCTACATCCTGGGTGTGACGCAATCAAAAGAGTACGCCGAACCGGAGTGGTATGCCGACCTCTGGCTGACCGTCGTCTGGGTGGTTTACCTGCTCGTCTTCCTCGGCACGCTCTGGCGGCGCAAGGAACCGCACATATACGTCGCCAACTGGTTTTACCTGGCGTTCATCGTCACCGTTGCGATGCTGCACATCGTCAACAATCTATCGATCCCAGTCTCACTCACGGGCGCAAAGAGCTACGTGCTCTTTGCCGGTGTCCAGGATGCCATGACACAATGGTGGTATGGCCACAATGCCGTCGGGTTTTTCCTGACCGCAGGCTTCCTCGGCATCATGTATTATTTCATCCCGAAACGGGTCGAACGACCGGTCTATTCATACCGGTTGTCCATCGTGCACTTTTGGACACTTATCTTTCTCTATATCTGGGCCGGGCCGCACCACCTGCACTACACCGCTTTGCCGGACTGGGCGCAGACGCTCGGCATGACCTTCTCCATTATGCTCTGGATGCCGTCGTGGGGCGGCATGATCAACGGCCTCATGACGCTGTCCGGCGCCTGGGACAAGCTTAGAACCGACGCCGTCGTGCGCCTGCTCGTCGTGTCCGTCGCCTTCTATGGCATGAGCACGTTCGAAGGCCCGCTGATGAGCATCAAGGCCGTCAACTCGCTGAGCCATCATACGGACTGGACCATCGGCCACGTCCACTCCGGTGCCCTGGGCTGGGTCGCCATGGTCTCGTTCGGGGCCATCTATTGCCTCGTGCCTTGGTTGTGGCAACGCAAGGCGCTGTACTCCCTGCGCCTGGTCGAATGGCACTTCTGGATCTCCACCATCGGCATCCTGCTTTACATCACAGCGATGTGGGTCTCGGGCATCCTGCAAGGTTTGATGTGGCGCGCCTACGACAACCTCGGGTTCCTGCAATACTCGTTCGTCGAGAGCGTCGAGGCGATGCATCCATTCTACATCATTCGTGCCATCGGCGGCCTGCTGTTCGTCCTTGGCTCATTCATCATGGTCTACAACGTTTGGCGCACAATACGCGGTGACGAACCTGTCGACGCAACTGAACAACCGTCGATCGCCGCCGCACCCGAATTGCGACCGGCACCGGCAGAATAGGGGACAGAACCATGGACCATGGGACTCTTGAGCGTCATTCGCTGCTTTTGACCGTCGCCATTCTGATCGTCGTCTCGATTGGTGGCATCGTCCAAATCGCTCCTCTTTTCTGGATCGAGAGTACGATCGAGAAGGTTAAGGGGATGCGGCCCTACACACCCCTGGAGCTGGCGGGACGCGACATCTACATTCGTGAGGGCTGCTACACCTGTCACAGTCAGATGATCCGCACGCTCCGCGACGAGGTCGAACGCTACGGTCACTACAGCCTTGCGGCGGAATCGATGTACGACCATCCATTCCAGTGGGGATCGAAGAGGACCGGCCCCGATCTTGCGCGGGTCGGCGGCAAGTATTCAAACCAATGGCATGTCCAGCACATGGCCAATCCGCGCGCGGTCGTGCCGGAAAGCATCATGCCGGGATATCCCTGGCTCGCCGAGCGTGAGTTGGATACCGACAAGATCGGTGCTCATCTCAGGGCGCTTCAGATTGCCGGCGTCCCCTACAGCGACGACCAGATCAAGAACGCATCTGCCGATCTCAAGGCCCAAACCGAACCCGACGGTGATGGCGAGGATGCCTTGAAAAAGCGGTACGGCGACAAAGTCCAAATTGCGGAATTCGACGGCAATCCGGGACAGCCAACCGAGATGGATGCACTCGTTGCATACCTGCAGATGCTCGGAACGCTCGTCGACTTTGCGAGCTTCGATGCCGCCGGCCCGAATCTGAGATAGGGAGCGCCCAGCATGACTTACGATACCATCGCGACCTTCTCACAGGTCACCTCGCTGCTGCTCTTCATAGCATTGTTCATTGGCGTATTGGTTTACGTCTTCTGGCCCGGCAACCGGCGGCGGTTCGATGATGCGCAGCACAGCGCATTGGGCTTGCCGAAGGATGCCGCCAAAGCACCGTCAAAACAGGGGGAGCGGCCATGAGCCCCAAAGACATCGACGACGTCACTGGCGTCGAGACCACAGGTCATGAGTGGGATGGCGTGAAAGAACTCAACAAGCCACTGCCGAAGTGGTGGCTGTGGACCTTCTACGTCAGTATCGCGTGGGCGCTGGTTTACTTCGTGCTTTATCCATCCTGGCCGACGCCCAATGGATATACCAAAGGTATTATGGGATATAGTCAGCGCGCGACCGTTGAGAGCGAAGTCGCGGCCGCGAAGAAAGCGCAGGCCGGCAGTCGTTCCAAGATTGCCGAGGCCGCCTTGGCCGACATCACCAAGCAGCCTGACCTGCTGCGGTTTGCGCTGGGCGCTGCAAAGACCCCGTTTGCAGAGAATTGTGCTCCGTGCCATGGCCGCGGCGCTCAAGGCGGCGTCGGCTATCCCAACCTCGCAGACGATAACTGGATGTGGGGCGGGACGATCGACGAGATCCACAAAACGATCCAGTATGGAATCCGTTGGACGCATGACGAGACGCGCGTCAGCGACATGCCGCGCTATGGCCTTGATGAACTGCTTGAGCCCAAGGAAATCGACGCAGCGGCCGAATACGTCCTGTCGCTGACGAACCGCGCGACCGATCAGGACGCCGCCGGTCGCGGCAAGGCCATCTTTGCCGAGCAATGCAGCACGTGTCACGGCCAAGACGGTAAGGGCAATATCGAACTTGGTTCCCCGAACCTCACTGATCAGATCTGGCTTTACGGCGGCGAGAAGGACGATATCCTGACCACAATCAGGACAGGCCGCGGCGGCAAGATGCCCAACTGGGCCGGCCGGCTCGATCCGGTCACAATCAAGTCACTGGCGGTCTATGTCCATTCGCTGGGCGGCGGAAAATAATCTGCTGAAGTGGACCTGAACCGAATGAACGTCATCAACAGGCGAGGACGGTATCGTTCCTATGACGGTTGTTGAGCAGATCAAGACACGTGACGACTACATCACGCCCGGCGAGGCCGCGCCGGGGGTGACCACCGTCGACGTCGCTGCCGTCAACCGCAAGCAGGATCGCGAGCTCTACGCCGCACGCCAAAAGATTCATCCACGCCGCGCGCGTGGTCTGTTCCGGAAATTGAAGTGGCTCGTCATGCTGGTGACGCTCGGCATCTACTATGCTGTGCCGTGGATCCGTTGGCCGCGCGGGGAGGGACTTCCAGATCAGGCTTTTCTTATTGATGTCGCCAACGGCCGCTTGTTTCTTGGGCCCATCGAAATCTGGCCGCAGGAACTTTACTATGTCACCGGGCTGCTGGTGTTATCCGCGGTCGGCCTGTTCCTCGCCACTTCGGTCGCCGGTCGGGTGTGGTGCGGCTACACCTGCCCTCAGACAGTTTGGACTGATCTGATGATCGCCGTCGAGCGGTTCTGGCAAGGCGACCGCAACACGCGCATCCGACTCGATAAAGAGCCCTGGAGTGTCACGAAGATCTACAAGAAGACCATGACGCACCTGTCCTGGGCGCTGATCGGTCTGGCGACGGGTGGCGCTCTTGTTTTTTATTTTCGCGATGCGCCAACGCTGGCACAGGAACTCGTCACCGGCGATGCACCGGCTATTGCCTATCTGTTCCTGGGCATCTTTGCATTCTGCACCTACTTGCTCGGCGGACTCGCACGTGAGCAGGTCTGCATCTATATGTGTCCGTGGCCGCGCATTCAGGGCGCAATGACGGATCGCCACACGCTTCTTGTCAGCTATCGCCCGGAACGTGGCGAGCCCAGAGGACCGAAGCGCAAGTCTCAGAGCTGGGATGAACGCGGCGATTGCATCGATTGCAATGCCTGCGTCGCAGTGTGCCCGACCGGCATCGACATACGCGATGGGTCGCAGCTGGAGTGTATCCAGTGCGCCTTATGCATTGATGCCTGCGACGAGATAATGGACAAGATCGGCCGCCCCCGCGGCTTGATTGCTTATGACACCGTCGCGCGTCAGGACGCCGTTTCGCGAGGAGAACACGAGCCATTCAAGCTGATCCGCACGCGCACGATGCTCTACACCGGCTTGATGGCGTTGGTTTGTGTTATAATGCTGATAGCGTTCACCAATAAGACCACCCTTGAGGTTAGTGTTTTGCGGGACCGTACAGCCATGTTCGTGAAGCTGTCCGATGGCGGCGTGCGCAACGGGTATACGCTTAAGATCCTGAACAAGGAGCACACGCCGCGCGACTTCAACCTCGCGGTGGAAGGGCTGCCGAACGCTGGAGTCCGCATCCTTGGTCTCGAATCGCAGACACAAAACCGGATTACCGTACCGACGGACGATCTTCGCGAGCTTCGTGTCTTTGTCTCGCTTGACGCCGCCGGCGTTGCACGATTGACGGATAACGCGACGGATTTCAGATTCGTCGTGACTGACACCGCGTCGACTGACCGCGTTTCACGGCGCACCGTATTTCAGAGCCCGCCGCGCTGATACAGTTGGGCGCGCGACCGGGAGGACCAGACATGACGCCGACAAAGTCCGAACCGATGACACTGCGAGGATCTCATGTTCTTGCAGGCGTCCTGCTGTTCTTCGGTGTGATATTTGCGGTCAATGGCGTGTTCCTGGTTTCGGCTCTGCGCACGCATACGGGCGTCGTCTCCAAACAGCCCTACCGCAAGGGTCTTGAATACAATCAACGAATCGCGGCCGACGAACAGCAAAAGTCGATTGGCTGGCAGGACACTCTGGAGGTCAGCCCGGATCGCAAGCACCTGCGTCTGATCGTGAATGACAAAGACGGCAACGCGGTCTCGAACCTGTCCGTTACCGGCTTTTTGGGGCGCCCGGCGACGGGCCGCTACGACCGGCCTTTGACCTTCGCGGCAACAGCAAATGCCAGTGCCTACGAAGCTCCACTTGATGAACTGCCGGCAGGAAACTGGCTCGTCGAACTGACCGCCAGAAAGACC
>JBPCWB010000030.1:0-4241 GCA_051009955.1 Hyphomicrobiaceae bacterium
TCGCGATCCCGGCCAAAGCGCTCCAGCCTTCGTGCCATAGGCGGGACGTGTCGGTCCAATCGACGAAATGGTCGGCCGTCGTTACGATTTCAAAGCCGAACCGCTCGACGTTCAGGACGCGCTGCAGATAGTCAGTCCATTCCATGTTCGGCAGGACCAGGACGCCGAAGCGTGGTGCAAGAGACATCGACGAACTCCGTGTTTTCCGGTCGCGATCCTATGATGACCGCAACCCGCCAACAACACCCAAGAGAGCCCTCGGCCATCCAGACCCCTCGCCGCAGCGAAAAAGAGACCTTGCCATCACAATGTGATGGCTGCTGACGAACCGCTTGACGCTCGGCCGGCGTGATGCCGACGCGCATCACTGAGATGGTAATTTCTACGTTCCGCCATCACGATGTATCTGATTTGCCTTTGGCTTTCGCGCCGGCAGTGGTTTGAGACCACCGTCAGAGCTGACCGCTGGGCGCACCGACCGAAGCGACGCCTGACTTGACGGCGTGGCGATTGCGCTGCTTCATCTCTCTTGCCCGGTTGGCTGATTGAGGATTGGGCTATGCGCCACGGGGCAATTGCGGGCGCAGTGATGTTCACAGAGTGAGGGACGATTTCCTATGTGGTTGTTCGTGAAGTGTGTTGATGTCCTTGCGTCAGGAATTGCCCCGCCCCCCAAATCGACAACCCTCCCGAAAATGAAATGGTTACGAGCCCTCCAGTGTCTGTGTGTGTTGGCCGCACTATGGCCAGTCGCGATGGAAGCAAACGCACAGCAAGCAGCCGAAGCCGCTTCTGGTCCGCCACTCAACGTTTCCATTCTTGTCGATTCCAGTTCCACAATCCCGTGCTACGGCACGGGCCGCACTCCTGCGATCACCAAATTGACGACGTTGGCGCAAGAGGAAATCAACAAGCAGGGCGGCATTCATGGCCGCCCGGTGCAGATCCAGGTTCTGGATGGCTCCGGCCAGGCGGAATTCGCCATTGCCAATGTCAAGAAGTCGCTCGCCGACCCGCAATTGCTTGGGATGATCGGCATATCGAACGATTACCTCGGTCGGACGGTGTTCGGCCAACTGAAAGGTTTGATCAGCGAGCGCAAAGTGCCATTCATCACGAGCGTTACTGATCGAAGCATGTATGACGCATTCGGGCATGTCTTCTCGACGGAGCCGTCGCGGTCGGAGGAGGGTCTGCCCCTGATCGCCGAGTTCATCAAGTTTCTCAATGTCAGCCACGTCGGCTTTATCGGCCAAGAGGGATCGAGCGCCAGTCGCGAAGCCGGCAGCGGTCTCTTGGCGAGACTGGGGTTTGACAACTTGATTTGGGACCATCGTATCAAGATGAAGGGATTCCGGCTGGACCCCGAGAGCACGAAAGAAGCCATTGAGCTTGTGATCAAACCGGTCGAAGGCAAGAACGGCAAAGTTCAGCCGACGTCAATGATTGTGGTCGACCTCGATGGCGCTCAGGCCGCCGAGCTGATTAGTGCGCTGCAGGCAGCAAAACAGGCGCCGGCGATCTTTCTCACCGGTGAGATCGATGACATTCCCACTTCGGTCCTGGAAGTCTACCGCAACGCAATCTATCAGCTGGCCTGGGACCGTCCGCCGGAGGCGCAGAACAATCGTATCATTCAGCTCGTCGGCGATGAAAAGCCGGATCAGGGGGTGTTTGCCGGTCGGGTCTCGCTGGAACGACTTCCGGAAGTGATCAACAATCGGATTAACGGCCTCGTGGGTGAGGACCAGAAGCGGCAGTGGATATTCGCCGGCCGCAAGCGCCACGACTCGCCGGGCTGGCAATCCGGTTTCTGCAAGGAGAGGCCGACACTCGAATCGCCCAATCCGCTCAACCCGGAAAATCTTCGCGCCATCGAAGTCGGATCGCAATATGCGGACTTGCTGCGCCTGATTACGGTCGCCGCACGCACAGCAGGCCCGACGACCAAGATCGATGAGCAACATGCGGCCATCGTTCGTGAAATGAGAAGCACATTCGCCGACGGCAAGGGCGCCTTCAAGGGTCGTCTCAGGAACTGGTCATTCGATGTCCAGCATCGCACCGCGACCCGCAAGCCGTTTATTGTGATCTTGCCGCAGGGTCTTGGCCGCAAGCAGCTGGCGCCCGTCCAATTTGCGCGGGCTCACGGGCGCAAACTGCGCCGTATCGATACGCTCTATCTCGATATTGATATGGTCAGAGCGCACAGCATCAACGACAATACCAAATCCTATCTGGCCGACTTTTATATCGCAATGCGAGGCGGCAAACAGGCGACGATCGAAGATGTCGACTTCTCCAATGCCTATCTCGATCCGCGTACGGGCGGACGGCAGTTGACGATCCAAACGCTGCATGAGGGCGGACCGAGTGACGTCTACCCGGAGACGATGCGGATATATCGCGTCTCTGGCCGCTTCCTCTTCGATCCGAACCTCGCCAACTACCCGTTCGATAGCCAGCACTTCACGATCGACATTCGCCCCAAGACTGGAAACAACCCGTTTATCGTGCAGCCGCCGCCATTGCGGTTGCGCGATAAAGAGCTGTCGACCGACGGCTGGATCCTGCAGCGCCAATATGTTGGCTATGCCGCTGACTTCATTCCGGTCGTCGATGCCTTCACGCATTCGCCGAGCATCGTGCCGTTCTATACGGCAAGTTTTGTGTGGAAGATGAAACGCGAGACGACAGATTATTTCCTGCGTGTCGTGGTGCCGTTGGCCTTCATTCTGATCGTCGCCTATCTGTCGATTTTCATTCCGCAGTCGCATCTGGAAGCGATTGTGACCATTCAGATCACCGCTCTGCTGTCGGCAGTGGCGCTGTACCTGTCGCTACCCAAGCTCGAGGCGGATACTGCAACGATCTCCGATCGCATCTTTGTTTTCGACTATATGATGGTCAGTTTTATGATCGTGATCTCCATTCTCAGGATCAACCGTCGCATCGCCAAGCGTAAATGGCTGGATGGAGTTCTGAGTTTCATACACATCGTGATCATACCGGTAGTCGTTCTGGTGATGGTCTTCTCCGTCTACCAAGTTAGCATTCTGCAGGCTTAGGGATTGCGCGTCCAAAACCAATCGGAGCTTGAGGTTTGCACAAATAAGACACCCCGACACGCGCAGATGCCGGGGTGCCCAGACGCATGCCACAACGACCTGGCCTCAAGGATTGGCTGACTTGGCAAGTCGCACGAGATTGATGAACTCGGCACGAAGACCGAACGGGTCAGCGCCGCGCGCAGGCATCGCGAGGGCGATCACGTCGTCGTAGGTGTAGTCGCCAAGCCATTCATTTTGCGTGAGCAGCTGGCCGAACGCCGCTACTGCGACTGCGAACCGGACATCATTGCTGCCGCCATCCAGCGACGGCAACGCATCAGTCACCTTGATCGCCTGGCTCTGGAGCTTGCTCTGCGCCTCCCGAGGTAGCTTAAAGCGCAACTTCAGAAATGCGATTTCATCCGGCCTCGCTGCTCGATCGCCGTCAGTCGTCGGCTGGGTTATGACGGGTCGCGTATAGCGCAAATCGTCAACAACCCGTTGCTCGGCCGTTACCGGTGTGAATTCGTAGATTGCGGTTATGGCGTGACCCGACCCGACGTCACCGGCATCGATCTTGTCATTATTGAAATCCTGCCGCCGCAACGCGCGCGTCTCGTAGCCAATGAGCCGATAGTCGCGTACCACCGACGGATTGAACTCAAGCTGAATTTTGACATCCTTGGCGATCGGGAACAAAGTCGACGAAGCTTCCTCAACCAGCACTTTTCGCGCCTCGTTCAGCGTATCGATGTAAGCTGCCGAGCCGTTCCCGTTCTGCGCCAGCGCCTGCATCAGGACATCATTGTAATTGCCCTGGCCAACGCCAAGGATCGACAGATAGACACCACTCTTACGTTTGCCGGCAATGTAGGTTTTGAGCTGACCGACATCCGAAATGCCGACATTGAAATCCCCGTCCGTTCCGAGGATGACGCGATTGACCGCGTCTCGATCGAAGTTGGCTTCGGCAAGGCGGTAAGCATCCTGGATGCCCTGTGCGCCAGCCGTCGATCCACCTGCACGCAGCTGATCAATCGCCGCCAAGATCCTAGCCTTCTTCGCGACGCGCGTCGGTTCGAGGGCAACGTTCGAGCCCGACGCGTAGGTCACGATGCCGACCGTGTCGTCCGGGCGCAATGTGTTGAGCAACATCTTGAACGCGTTCTTTAGAAGCGGCAGGCGCTGTGC
>JBPCWB010000031.1:0-7226 GCA_051009955.1 Hyphomicrobiaceae bacterium
TACTGGAGCAAGACACTCTTCATCCGACAGGGCAACCGCATCGCGCTGACGGAGGCCGGTTTGACCGCCTATCCGACGCTCGCGCGATCCATGACCGCGCTGACCGATCTCTCGGATACCATGCGCGAGGCACCCCGGCGGGCGCGGCTCGTGCTCAGCGCGCCGCATTCGGTTGCCGAAACCTGGCTGGCACTGCGCCTTGCCAGATGTTTCGGCGTGTCGGTTGAACGCAGGCTTGAGCTGCGCATCGAGGAAGACCCGATCGACTTTGCGCGCGACCGGGTGCATATGCGTATCTTTTACGGACACGGGCTCTATAGCGAGTACCAAGTCCAAGAGCTTTTTCGAGATTCGTATGTCGCCGTCGCCGCACCGCGTTTTGCAGCCCGGCATGGCAAAGCAGTAGAGCGCATTGCCGACAGGTTTCTGATCCATACCGACTGGGGCCGGGATTATGCATCTTCGCCTGACTGGTCCGGTCAGATGTCGCACGAGCGCGTCGTCGATATGGCAGCAGGACTTCGCGTTGCTGCCAGCAGTACGGCCATCACCTGCGCACGCATTGGACTGGGCGCAGCGCTTGTACCGTTGATGATGGCTAAAGAGGACTTGGTCGCAGGTCGCCTTGTGCGCCTCGACACACCGGAACAACCGATGGCCCGCTCATATTCCGTCGCTTATCCCAACGCGTTGGCAAACCGTGCGGATGTCTTGGCAATTGTTACGGCGTTGTCGACGCAGTAACCCTTCGTAAGCGGGACACGGCAACTGCTCGCTGTCACGAAAGAGTAGTTCCTGGTCCCTTCGAATGCCTCGATGGTGTTGCGGCAGACCAGCACGCAAGCGTCGGTCGACGGCCAGAACATGCTTGAGGAATACTTTGAGCGCCGTGGTCTTGCCGATGTTTGTCATTGTCGCCGGTCTGCAAACGTCGTGAGCGGCCGCCCTCATCAGCGGACGGGAGCACGGAAATTCAGTGCGTCCTTCTCGTGCGCGGTGTGCGGAGTTTTAGTGGTGTAGTCATATCAAGGCCCATCAATTTGTACTATGCTTCCAGCAGTTGGATTCCGCAGTCTAGGAGCTCGCCATGGCATGAGGCGCAGTGCTGCACGTAGAGGGACCCACCTGCGCCGATATCTTCCGTAGTTGGCTTGAGCGGCGACTGGGCATTGTCGTATGTTTTTGGAACGCCTTCGTGCATGAATGTCCAATGACGTTGCATGAGTGCTCGCATCTCAGGAGGACCGCTTCGTCGACCCCACATATGCCGACGCATCCATCCGGGCTGCCAATAGTCGCCTCCACGCATACCGCCCCTGGCCCCATTTGTGCTGGAGCATCTAGATTGGGGACCAAAACAGCGAAACCGGCGACCATCACCCACAGTGTTTTGTTTCGCATGAGAGCCTCCTAACGCGGTTCCCAATTGAATGGTGTGGGGGTCAGCGCAAAAGTCATTGGCATGGATCAATTTGAGAGAGATAGTATGCGTGCGTTTGTCGTACGAATTGATTGCAGTCGTCCCCATAAAGGCAACCTCGGGGAGGCAGGCAGCATGACAAGTGGTCAAGTCCGCCACAACGCCTATCGGAAGAACATCGATCCGGCTCGCGCGTGGAGGACGCGATGAATGTTGTTGAGTTTCGCTACAACAGACGAAATCTCGTCATCTATGTTGTTTTGGCTGCTGTGATGATCGCTCTCGGCCTTTCTCTCGTTTTGTTCGATACGCCTTGGGGGGCGGACGCAGTTCAAGGATATATCTTCATCGGGTTTTCGTTGTGTGGGTTGTTGTTCGTCGCAAGGGTCTGGTCGCGCAAGAGGCCAGTTGTAAGGGTTGGGCCGGACGGTATTCACGACACCAGACTGGGCAACAAATCAATCATTTGGACCGAAGTTGCAGAACTGAAAGGTTACGGTACCTGGGACAACCGCTTCTTTCGATGGTTCGGGCATTTAGCGGGCATCACTGGGTCCACAAATACGTTCATTGGCATCGTTGTTGCCGACCCGAACAAATTCTATGGCCCATCCAATCCTGCAATTCGCATTCTTCACCGAATCACAAGTTGGCTTCTGGGTTATCCGCTGCTGAGCATCAACATGGGGCCATTAGACGGGACATATGAGGACCTGCGGGAAGCCATTCTGGATTTCACGGAGGGCAAAGGGATTGAAACGAACCTGTAGCGACTTGGTCAATTGACTATCGCTTCGCATGCCTCCGCGGCCCTATCCTGCAGGTCAATTTATCGTTCGATTAGGCTGAGCACAGCACGGCAGCAACACCCCCAACAAGAGACGAAATCGTCGGCCAACTGCCAATGGTGACTTGGGCCATGAGCCGACATCGCGCTTTTTTATGCACGCGCACCGTACCGCTTGCTCGCGAACAACCGATGCGGCCCAGGCAGTGGTCCGACTTCGGAAAGCAGCACAAGCCTGTGCAATACTAGCTTCTGGGAAATATCCTCCTGTCTCCGAATCCAGTTATGCTGCGACAGCGTTGAACTTTAATGCTGGTCCATCAAAGTCAGTCAAGGTTGCTCAGAATACACCAACCAGAACGAATGTGGTGCAGCGACAATGGCGTGCACATTCAGCCGATTAGCGACGCCCCGCGCGCGGTAGGCGTTACAATATCCGGCTGAACAAAAGACAGACGCAACGATCAGCAAGCCGCAATTTCAATTCTCCGGCTCGCTTGAACAAGATGGCGGATAAGTCAATGAAAGCGAAATGCGCTTCGACTAAGAGACTAAAACAACTCATAAAACTCAAAAAACTAGAGAATACTCTTTTGACGCTTGAACTTGAAGCAGCCGAATTGAGGCGAGCAGTCGCTGAAGCAACACGAGGTATTGAGTTTAATCCGAACCACGATTTCAATGTGCATGAGTTTAACAGGCAGGAAGTCGATGGTTAGGCCCAGTGACCTCTTAGCTTGGAGTTCCCCCGTTTCGGTGGACAGTTAGGGACTAGCAGTTTCCGGCGTTGCTTGGCAGCTCCTTTCAAAGCTGGTCGGCGACATATAGCCGAGGGCGGAGTGGCGGCGGCCGGGATTGTACCAGCCCTCGACGAACTCGAAGATGGTGATACGCGCCTCGCCCTCGGTCTTGAAAGTCCTCCTGTCTAGGATCTCGCATTCGAGTGTCGCGAAGAAACTCTCGCACATCGATGTGAGTGTACGAAACATCGCCGCTCAAATGAGTAGTCGTAAGCATCGCCGACCGAACCCATCGACGGGCGCACGTCCGCATCATTGCATCTGAGCCCGAAAGCCACCGAGGTGTACTGCGAGCCTTGGTCCGAAAGGTCGATTACGTCCCGCGGTTTGCCTTGGCCATCGCCATTCGCGGGATCTGCGCCAAGGCGTCCAGAAGATCGCGGCTAAATCAGAAGCTCAAGCTTGTAATATGAGGCGCTGGTCCCCATGTGTTCTAAATGCCCAAAAACCGTGATACGAGGTTCCTCAAAGGCGCTGATGGTCTGAAGCAGCCTTCGCGCGATCGCGATGCTGTATTAGGCAGAGTCGCCGAGGCAAGGCGTCTGCGTGATCGCGACGCCTCACGGGCTATGAAGGAGCACAACGCCAACAGACTTGAGGTTCTCGCCAAGACCGCTCGGCTAAGAGCAGATCGCTTGGCGCGACTTGCTGATGCGACGCCGCGCCCAAAAATTCATACGGCGCAAGATAATCTGAAGCGTTAGTTCAAAAAACTGAATTCCAAGCCTAGCTGCGAGATAGCGGCAGGATGATCTTCGCCACCAAGTTCACCACAGAAATGGATGGCACCAAGATTGGACGTGACTTCGCCACTGCCAAAAATTCGTGCAAATTAAGACTAACCTTGTCAGTTCAGTACAGTGGAAATTCCTTTGTATCGACAATCCGTCTCGAGGCGATGCAAGGCATAAGACATTATTCAAGGATCTGTCTGATAGATCGCTTGAAGCCTTGAGAGCCGCACACAATGAGGACATTTCGTTTTGAGAGCACATCAAATTCGTTGGCCGCTGAGTGTTAGTTTTGGGACTACCATGATGGCGGCACTAACTGGATTGACAACACCCGCAATGGCCTTGTCCGAAGCCGAATGCTCTGAACTTCTCAAGCAACCCGAAGTGTACGCCTCGGGAACGCTCTTTGAGCCGTACCGCAAGGCGCTCGTAGATTCAGGCCGGGCGGTCTTTAAGGATGGAAGAGTAGGACGCATGACAGTGATGGTCGGATGCAATGCCGGCGCGTTTGCTAGTATTGCGGCCAAGACGGCCGGTGTGCCGTCGCCGGATCAAGCAAAAGAAGCAATAAAGCTTGATCACAAAGGCACTGTCATCGCGAATTAGTCGATGTCCAAATTCTAACGTGAACCAGCGGCGTCAGAGTTTTTCGCGACGGCATCACACAAGATAATCGGTGCGTCGCTGCAGAGAAAACATCCGGCCGTTTCCTCGAGACGCGTGAAATCATAGAAAGTAACATTGTGGATTGGCCCAGCGTCCACGAAGCCGTACAAAGCGGTAAGGTTACTCTGTATAACTCTGCTGCAAGAACGGAACTTAGCGGCCAAGTGGCCGGGATTACGAGCATCACCAAGATCCGGCGATAGCTCTCGGATCGCCCACGCATTCGAACCTGCATTTGGTCATCCCTCCAGGAGCCCTTTCGATGTCCAGTCCGGATCGTTCGTGCGCAGGTGGATGCAAGAATTCAACGTCTAGGCTTCGGCGTAGCAGTGACGGTGGTGCCCGTACATGCAATCGATAGCCGACAACTGCACAGAGCAGCCGATCTCGGCATCGTCATCCGTTTGGTGTGAACTTCCGCGAGGATCATCAGCGCTTCGTCGAGTCTCAGGCTGTCAATGGCTTTTGCCGCATATTCAATTCGTCGACATCCACACAGTCATCTCCCTATCTGCCGGCGCCCCACCATGACTGGAGTTCGGTGATGCACAGCTCGCACAGCTCAGCGTGCTCATCGTTATGACACGTGGAATCCATGCCGACATGAAGATTGAACTTATCAATCGTTGGCCCAAACGAGATATATCCAGGAGGGTCTCTGCCAACTGTGTCGACCTTTTTCTTTGTACCGCATCGATCACAGATAAACGTTTCGACTGTCTCTCTGGCCATTCTGTCTCCCTTCCGCGAACTGCGGCAGTTTAGCAGCGATCACGTATAGCACATAAATCAGCCATCAACGCTGTCACACTAGATGACGGCTGCACACCGCAGCCTGGGAGAGAGCTATGAATTCCAACCGAAACTTAATCATCGCCGCAGTCGTTGCCGTTGTCGTCGTCGCTGGCTATTACATTTATGTGAGTCAGCAAACGGCACCACCGGCTGGATCGCAGACGCAAACGCAGCAGTAAAACGCTGTTCGATCCTAGACGTTAACACCACCACCGGACTAAATGAAATCTGTTACCGTCTCGAAAACAAGTGCCCCGTATACAATCGCGGCAAAAGAACGAGCGCCGTTTGAACGTGGACCATTTTCATATTTCGCTGCCTTAGCCGCGTGACGGACTCAGGGCGCGAGAAGCGATAGAGCATGGGTAAGATCTCGTCGGCGTTCGATCCAATTAATACGATTCGCCATCCGACGGGCGGTCCGGTGACGACCCATCGCTAATCGTTCCTCGCGCAGCTCTGCATGCATTCGCAAGCTGCCATGCGCAATCCAATCGGTGCAGCAACCCCAATTAGAGGACCGAGGCAAGTGTGGCGCTTGTGCGTGACCAGTACAAGGATGATCTGCAACTTGGTGTAACTCCGGGCATTGCGAGCTATGCCGCAAAGTGGGTGACGCGCTGTCCCGAGCGGCACGCGGGCATTGGCACCTGGAAGTTCTCGGTCGTCAGGTCTTTGCCCGAACATTCACACGGCGTGGCAGCCACGATGGCAAGCCAATCCTATGGCTTATTGATCGAGTTTCCGCCCGCAATGATGCGTTCGATTACGGCAACAACCTCGCGGTGCAACGCCTGATCTTGGATTGCTTGATCGCCATTGCGATGTACTGCTGCCGCATCCTCCAGGATTCCGGAAACTTCCTTCGCGCTTGCTATCTTCAGGTCCGCCAGCGAGATCAGGATTGATTCGCATATCGAGAGGGCCGCAAGGCCTGGTGCAATGGCTTTCGGGTCCGTCGCGTCACCCATATTCTGTTACTCATGTTGATGGCTGCGGTTCAATCCGCTTCGTTGGCATGGATCTTTATAGAGCGACAACCAAAGAACAATGCTAACTTGGACTAGCGTTCGACGGCTTATTCAGGAGATGCATTCCGCGCTGCTCTACGAAGCCTGCTAGAATGCAGCAAGCCAGTTAGCGAGACGGCTATTCATGGCAACATCGCCAATTCGTTGCCAGACGAAAGCGACCAATGTGACCAATGAGCAAACCTGCCTTGCGACGAAGTTGCTGAGCTTCATGCAGCTATCAGAGCTTGAGCTGGGATGTCTTGCTGCTCTCCAGACAAACTTCGTCTCCGTGCAAAGCGGAGCGGAGATCTCGTACGAAGGCCAGACCAATCACCTTGCGTATATCGTTCAATCAGGTTGGGGGTGCAGCTTCAAAATGCTGCCGGATGGCGACCGGCAAATCATAACATTCCCTGTCCCGGGAGACTGTGTCGGATTGCGCAGCATTCTGTTGCGCGCATCGGATCACTCATTCTCCGCATTGACCGATCTGACTTTGAGCGCCATAGAGGCTCCGCGCATGATGAGCACGCTGGCCGAATTTCCGCGGCTCGGCAGCGCGATATTGTGGGCCGTCTCACGAGACGAAGCGATGATCGTCGAGCACCTGGTCAGTATCGGCCGGCGTAGCGCGATCGAACGAACGGCTCATTTCTTTCTAGAGCTATATGAACGGCTGTTGCTCGTAGGTCTTGCAAGAAATGACACGTTCGATTGCCCCCTCACGCAGTACGTTCTGGCTGATGCGTTGGGCTTGAGCGCGATTCACGTCAACCGAACCCTACGCCAGCTCCGTGAGCTCGAGCTTATGACGGTCAAGGACAAACATGTCGTCATTCATAATGTTGATGGACTTAAAGAGCTCGCCGGATATGGCCATGCCTAGCGCAACGTTTATGCGCAGCCGCTAACTTCGACGAGTTTCCCCAAGACTAACCTGGATTAGCTGCACCCATGTGCGAAGGTGCTAGACGTATGCATGAGCTAAGCGGAGAAATTGGCAGAGAACAA
>JBPCWB010000032.1:0-4163 GCA_051009955.1 Hyphomicrobiaceae bacterium
ACGGAAGAAACGCCGCTCAACACTTGGCGTATCGTGCATCTTGCGAGTGATGAATCCGGCGCGCTTGCCGAGCGTTTCGAGTTGATGTCGCAGGCTTCAGGTCTGCCGGAATATGTGGAACGCTACATCGAGGACGTTTTGAAGAATCAGCTCACTAAAAGGTAATAATGGAGTTGCTTCGTTTTACCCAGCTTCCTGCGGGACTTCAACGGTGGCGACAGTATATAGCGTCGCCGCTGCGGACGCGATCGCTACACCAATCACGAAGCTCGCAACGAGTCGAATTACATCAGACATTGTCTTAGCTACCCACAAGGATCTCAGTTTTGCGCGTCAGTCTCTGACGACTACCATCGGGCATGAGTTGGTTAAGTACCGCGCGGCACATTTCCCGGGTTCCGGGGGCTGCGCGCGATAGAGGGCGCGGCGGTGACCGCAACGAACCGGTCGATCGAACGGCATCTCCGACTTCCGATTGGGGTCATGCTGTTTCATCTTTGGTCGGAGCACATCACGGCAGAAGTTGCCCCAATGAGCGGACTCGATATGCTCAGTTTCCCTATAGAACAGGTGGGCCAATAGCGACCTTGGCCAGACATGGCGCTGGAAGCCATCGTGGTTGTTTGATCAATGAACCGCCCCCGGAATTTGCGGGGGTGGTCAGGGTTTAGGGAGTTGACAATCTCGCGACGCAAGAGCCCTGCGCAATCATAGATTGTCGTTCTTCGGATACCAGTCGACGAGCTTCACGTCGGCGGCCTTTCCGACGAGACGGGCAAACTTCTTCGGGTCCTGAGTTCCGCCATCCCGGCCGCGATAGTGATAGGGGTAGACAAACTTCGGCTTGAACTCCGCAACCGCCGAAGCGGCGGATTCAGCGGTCATCGTGAAGGGCAGGTTCATACACACGAATGCAATGTCAACATCCTTAAGCGATCGCATCTCCGGCACGTCTTCCGTATCGCCCGAGATGTAAATCTTAAAGCCGTTGAAGTTCAACACATAGCCGTTGTCCCGACCCTTTGGATGGAATTTCAACCGACCCTCGGTCAGATTGTGGGCCGGTATCGCGTCAATCTTCAGGCTCTTCCAGTCTGTGCCCTGGCCGTTTGCAATGGCGCGTGCCTTGGACTTAACATTCGCTGGCATCATTCCCAGCACGTCAGGACATGTGATGATCTCGGTGCTATTTGCTTGTATCGCCGCCAATGTATCGGACTTGTAGTGATCTCCATGGCGATGCGTGACAAGAATGAGATCTGGCTTCGGGAACGACACATAGGACGAAGGCTCGCCGACTGGATCGCAGTAAATCGTACCGACAGGCGTCTCCATGACAAAGGACGCGTGACTGACGGGATGGACCTTGATTTCGCCTCCCGCCCCTTTGAAGGCATCGGCGTTAGCGCGCGGCACACCAATACCGAAGGGCAAAAGCGTTATCGCACCGGATGCGGCGGCTGTAATCAGAAACTCACGTCGAGCGTGATCCATGAGACCTTCCTTCCTACGAGCTGATGTCGCCTCCCACGTGACGACGTAGGTTGCAATGTCGGCCAATAGCCGACCCATGGTGAGTCCGCACACAGCTGGCAGTATTGTCGAGCACGGTTCACTTCCCAATCTCTTTAGTCAAATTCGCCATGGGCCGGTCAGCGATGGTGTCGACGAAACTGCCCCAAATAGCGGCCCAAGGTCGAACTTTCTACGAATACCAACGCGAAGCACCAATTACCGCAGAATTTGAGTGGTGCCATTTGCGATTGTCGTCATCAGCGGGCTCATTGTTTCCTCCTTTAGCGTTGCATCCGCTATGTCATGAGGCACCAAACCTCATTACGAGGAGACTACGTTGCCGCGCACGCCACAAACTGTGACGCAGGTAACAGTTGCTGATTTCTCGTCGTCGATGCAAAAAAGCTGCTGTCACTCCGAGAACTCTGTGAATGTTGGCGGGGATGACATCCTTGTGACGGCCCGGCTAGTGTTGTCGCGGGTTTCGGCAGTGGACCAATGTCGGTCTGCCAGGGCAACTCGGAGAAACCCAAATGGAGGAAACAAGAATGGCGCAGGCTACGACCAGACTGAACGACGTCGATATCGGCCAAGTCGTCAGTCTTGCAGAAAAGATCCAGGCCGAACCGCACGTCGCTGACACCACCTGGCGGGCCGAGGTAAATTGGCAGGGCGGCTTCCGCTCCGAGGCTAAGATCCGCGAATTCGCGCCGGCGCAGTCGGACGAACCGGAGCAACTCGGCGGCACCAATACTGGGCCAAACCCCGTTGAGCAGGTTCTCGGCGCCCTCGGCAACTGCTTGGCGGTCGGCTATGCTGCCAACGCCACGGCGGTGGGGATCACGATCTCTGATCTCTCGATCACGGTCGAGGGTGACCTGGACTTGCGTACCTTCCTGGGCCTTGCCGACGGCAACGCCGGCTTTAGTGGGATCAAGGTGGATGTAGCAATCAAGAGCGACGCCTCGCCGGAGCAGCTCCGGGCACTGCACGAGAAGGTCACCGCGACATCGCCAGTCGGGCACACCCTGAATCGGGCAGTGCCACTCGAGATCAAGCTTGCCTAGCTGGCGTGTGAGCCAAGTGTAGCGGAACGGGTCTACCAGCGCTGCCTCTCGGCGGCGGACCTGATTTCGGTCTGCGCCATTGGCGCTTACTTCAAAGAGACTGACCTATGATCCTTGTCAGTTTGTACAGGTGCCTGGCGCGTAGAGATCTTCTAGGCGCTGTTTCGCTTGCGTTTCAGTCTCGAATGGACCAGCCGCAACGCGTCCGGATCCGTGCCGGTAAACACCTTGAATTCGGGTCAGTAGTACGGTCCAACATTGACCTGTCTGTGCGTTGCGCATGACGAACCACTTTGGTTCGTCTTTCTTTGCTGGTTGCTGAGCGCCTAGCGCACCCGCTACTAGAATCGTCAACAAAATAGCGACGGCCAATTTTATCAACGTTGTCATCGAAACACCTGTCGTTGGTACTACCGACATTCGCGGACGGCTGCCTCCACAGCCAAGACTACAGCAATGTGGGCTAGCGGATAATTGATCGCTCTGCAGACGATGCTGCTATTGCTGCTGCACCATGCGCATCGATGGTCTGAACATTCGAACTATAGAGCAGCAGCGACTGGCCGGCTTGTCTTGGATCAATTCATATTGCCAGCCATTCAGCTTGCGCCTCCTCACGCCCAATTGGCCAACAGTGGTGTTTCCGATCAAGTAGTGCCATTTGGCACCGGTCCGTTCCAAGTGGGTCAGTCGACCCGCGCCGAACGTTCCCAACTCTGCGCGGCTCGGTGAATGGGACATGGCTGATATCAGAATCGAGAAGGGCTCGGTCTCTTGGATTCGGTGATCTAGAGAGCCGGACGCCGGCCAAGAATTCCCGTCAGCCGATCCGCAAGGCGATCTTTGCGGTCGAAGTTGCTACCTAAGCGGACACGCTTTGCTAGACCATAGCCTTTCTTACTTGGGCCAAAGAGCGAGAGTGGCTACCGATCTGGTTAGTCTGTGAGCAATCGACGCAATTATACAAAGAGAGACATACCGGCAGGCTGGACAGCTGTCGCAAATAGACAAGCCTGATCAAGGTCGGCTACTTGGATCCAATGTCCGCTGCTGGCAAAGGCTGCCATTGACGCGAGCGTTCACGGCGACGCAACGGGCCTGGAACGGAACTCCGATCATCTATGGGAATGAGCGATTGGAGCGTTGAGTGATCCGATCTCTAGCGCTCACAGATTGCCGTTTTTGCGATAGTGCTTGTTGCCCAATAAGTGATTGTACTGGGAGTTACTGTGCAGCAATTTCTTGTGCCGCCTTCAGGCGTGTCCAGCCCGGTACAGTGGCCAACGGATCAACATCCCTCCATTTCTTATGGAAGGCGCCGCCTTGTTGAAGTCTTGGAAGTTCCGCAATCAATCGCTCGGTAAACAGTTTCACTCTTCCGTAGCGGCTGCTGGCCGGCTTCCAGTTGTACGCAGCAAGAACAGCTCCAACAGCAATTGTCTCGACGGATTGCCCCTTTGGAATGATGCTCGGATAATCAGCTGCGGTCAGGCTGGAGCTCAAATAGCCGAGCTCTTCGAGTTGGCGGTCAATCTCAATCTTAATGAAGCTCACGCCTTCGCCCAGAGTGACATCCGCGAA
>JBPCWB010000033.1:0-2578 GCA_051009955.1 Hyphomicrobiaceae bacterium
AATTGACGCCACCCGCGTCAAGGCACGCCCAGGTAGCTCAGTTGGTAGAGCATGCGACTGAAAATCGCAGTGTCGGTGGTTCGATTCCGCCCCTGGGCACCATCACGCTTTTCATAGCTGAATTGAACAACCGCCGGTTGTTGCGGCAACGGATTGCGTGGCCTGTGCGAGTTGCCACTTGTGGGCATTTTCAATTGCTAATTCGCTGGGCAGGGACGCCTCACTTGAGCCAACGAACCGCGCAATCGACCATCCTGCCCGCCGTCGGAGCCGGGTTTACTCAACGCCAATGAGGCGGTCGACCGGCGCGAAATCGTCGGTCAGGACGATGGGTGCGAGACGCTCGGTCATGCGGCGCACATCGTTGTCGTGCCATCGCCGAAAGACAACGCCCGGAGAGATTTGAGAACGCAACTGCTCGCGGGGCGTCGGACGCTCGACACCGGCGAGTACGAAGGTCGAGCGCGCGCCGGTTTCATTGGACAGCCAAATCTCCGTTTGCTTGAAGTGGCTCTGCATTGTCCTGAAAATCGACAGGACCAGTCGCGGTCGCCGACGGTGATCGACAACATTCATCAGATAGATCCCGTCCGCCCTGAGCCGCGAGGCTACCAGGCGGAAAAATTCGTTGGTCACCAGATGTTGCGGAATGACGATGTCGTGGAACGCATCGCCAACCACAACATCAAAATGCGCCTGCGGCGTTTTCTGCAGCACGATCCGCGCGTCCCGATGAATGGTTTCGAGACGGTCTGAGCGCTTGAGCCAAAGGTTGTCGAGTGCCGTCCGAGTCACGGCAGGATCAATTTCCGCCACTGTTAGTTTGCTGTCCGGCCGGGCGCTGAGCCACGCCCTGGGCAACGTGTAGGCCCCGCCCCCGACAAAGAAAACGCGAAAAGGCGAACGGCGCCCGCTGTGAATCCGCGCCAGAATATCATGCAGTTCAACATAGGGAGATACGAGACGTTGCGGATGATCGCGCAGATTGACGCCATGCCCGAGATGATCAAGAACCATCGCCCGCGCCGGACTGTCGTGATGCCCTGAAACGTCGATCACGCGGATGCAGTAGTAGCTACTGCCCACCAGACAGGGGTCAACAAAGGCGCGCACATGTTGTCCCCAAAAACCGATAATGACAACTCCGAGCACCGTTAGCAGGGCAGCTTTTGTCCCCACTTTCACTCGACCGG
Organism: Hyphomicrobiaceae bacterium; assembly: GCA_051009955.1. GTDB lineage: Bacteria > Pseudomonadota > Alphaproteobacteria > Rhizobiales > Hyphomicrobiaceae > Tectiglobus. The sequence goes on from JBPCWB010000033.1 coordinate 1,194, forward strand.
GCGTCCTATAGAAAAACAGCACGGCGGCCAACGCGCCATAAACGGCAGCAACGCAGAGCAACGTCAGGGTCGTGCCCAGATACGAGATGAAGAGGAAGCCGGCAGCCAGCGTTCCGGCGATACTCCCAAACGCGCCGACAGCGTATAGGGCGCCGATGGAGCGGCCGGCGCGGGCCGGCGTGTCCTCCTCGACGGCAAGCTTGGTCAAAACAGGCGAGGGTATGCCGACGAACAGACTTGGCAGGAAGAACAATAGCAGCGTGATGGACAAAACTGTCGGCACGGCAGGCCACTGCATAGCGATGATGGCCGGTGCCGCCACGCGAATGAGGATGAGACTGGCGGCCGTTGACAATCCAGCCAGCACTAGGCTCCAGGCGACTCCCCGCACGGCTGCGGTGGACGGCCGTTCCGCCAAATGTCCACCAATCAAATGCCCGACGGAAAACCCGGCAAGTACGACCGCGATGACAGCGGTCCAGGTATACAGAGACATGCCGAGATACGGCGCAATCATGCGCCCGGCGACGATCTCGACGACCAATCCGCAGGCAGCCGAGAGGCCGACGATCAGCAGTTTCAATCCATGCCGGCCGACCATATACCACGCCGTCTGTCGTTCGCCGTTATCGCCATTGCTGTCGGCCAAAAAAGAAACGTCTCAGCCTAAGCCAGTCAGGGTCGGATGTAGGCATAACCCTTGAACTGCAGTTCGGCAATGCGTACGACACCGCCTTCGTCGCGGCGCGTAAATTTGGGCAGCAGATCGTCGAGTTGGACAGCCTGCGCGCGCATTGTATTGCCGCAAGCCTCGAATTTCACACCAATGCTCTGTAGTTCAGTGACCCGTTTCGAAATCTTGGGCACGGCCGCCAATTCGTGAAATGCCTTGAGGGCCGGTCCATGGGCAACCAGCACAAGTTCGATCTTTTCGGGACCGCCGACGCCTTTGATGTGGTTCTTCATGTTGTTCAAGGCGAATGCAACACGGTCAGCCTCCGACACGTGATAAACGACCTTCATCTTTTCGCCGGCATTGACGTAGGTGGATGCACTCAGCATGGCGACCATCGCACAACACGCTGCTAGGAAATACTTCATCTCGACTGTCCTCCCAGATGTCTTTGATTGCCGATCTGCTAAGGCAGATCGGCTGGTTCATGTTAGCTCAGTTTCAGATTGCAAAAATTGAATATTTTGTGAAAGGCGATTGACGCACACTCGGGCATCAGCAGGTTGCTCGCCGGCCGACCAACGCCGTCAAGCCATACAACTATCGCTGACCTATCATCCCGCTCGGGCTGCCTTGGGGGACGCCGTCCTGGACATCGTGCTGGCTGACGGCGTCCGGGGCAACACCGCTATGATTCTACTGACAGCCAGAC
>JBPCWB010000034.1:0-4831 GCA_051009955.1 Hyphomicrobiaceae bacterium
AACTGGTAATTCCAGCTCCAGCGCGCGCGTCGGTGCCTGGTTCTCGACGACGCCGATCACGTTCGCCATCACGCTTTGGGCGCCGGCGCTGCAGACCAAATCGTAGTCAGTTGACGTCAATTGGCGATCCAGACGCATCGTCTCCTTTGACCAATCCGGATAGACATAAGGGGGAATGTCAACGGTGAGCGCACCCTGCATTGCGGCGCGACTGCCGCGGACAAACACGTCATCGACTTCGAATATCGCAAGGTCGGATACGAGCAGCAGATCCGCTCTGCGCCCCGGCGCAATCGATCCAAGTTCGCGCTCGAGTCCAAAATGCTCCGCCGTATTCAGGGTCGCCATACGAATCGCCGCCAACGGCGACAGGCCCTGCGCAATAGCATGCCGAACCACCCGGTCCATGTGGCCATCCTCGATCAGGGTCCCGGAGTGGCAGTCGTCCGTACACAAGATGAAGTAGCGCGGATCGAGTCCGAATTCGGTCACGGCGCGAATCTGACTCGCAACGTCGTACCAGGCGGAACCAAGACGCAGCATCGCCCGCATGCCCTGGCGCACCCGCGCAATGGCATCCTCGACCTGCGTGCCTTCGTGATCGTCGGCTGCGCCACCCGCAACATAGCCATGAAATGCGGTTCCGAGATCGCGTGACGCGTAGTGTCCACCAACCGTCTTTCCCGCGCGAACCGCCGCCGAGATTTCGCCCATCATGCGTTTGTCGCCACCGGCGACACCGGGGAAATTCATAACCTCGCCAAGGCCAATGATACCCGGCCAAGTCATCGCTTCGGCAATCTCGTCGGGGCCGAACTCTGCGCCGGCGTTCTCCAGGCCTGGAGCAGACGGAACGCAGCTCGGAACCTGCACAAAGACATTGATGGGAGCGGCCACTGCCTCGTCATGCATCAGCCGGACGCCATCCAATCCGAGCACGTTGGCGATTTCATGGGGATCAACGAACATGCTCGTTGTGCCGTGTGGAATAACCGCGCGCGCGAACTCGGTGACGGTCACCATACCGCTCTCGACATGCATGTGAGCATCGCAAAGACCAGGGACCGCAAACCTGCCGTTTGCGTCGACGACTTCTGTTTCCGGCCCGCAGTCCACAGAGATGTCAGGCCCCACCGACGCAAACCGACCGCCAGCGATTGCGATACGGGTGCCGGGTAAGACCTCGCCCGAATGCACGTTGACCCATCGAGCGTTTTCAATCACGCAATCCGCTGGAGCGCGGCCCATCGCGACGTCGACCAGCAGCGGCGTGGCCTCGTCACGTGGACGTAGGTTCTGCTGTAAGCCTGACATGGCGACCTCCCTGCGTGCTCGTGAAAGACTCTGCGTCGCGACAAGCAGGCCACCGGGAGCCGCCGCCAGCAACCCGCTTGTCAAGTGTCACACCGGATCAGATCGGCCGGCCGTGCTCCAAGTGTCAGTTAGGCAGGGTGTCATCGACGCCCTTCACATAGAACTTCATGCTAGCGAGATCTTTGTCGGTCGCAACCTCGTTGCTCTTGAGCCAGACCTTTCCGTCCTGCCTCGTTATGGGACCTGTAAACGGGTGAAACGATTTCGACTTGATTGCCGCTGTCGTCGCTTCAGCCTTTTTCTTGACGCCATCCGGCATATTTGTGAACGGTGCCATGACAACATGGCCGGAATCCATGCCGCTCCACGTTGCCTGCTGTTTCCACGTTCCCTCGAGAACCGCAGTCACCCTTTCGATGTAGTAGGGGCCCCAGTCGTCGATGATTGACGTCAGCTGCGTTTTTGGACCAAATTTGATCATATCCGATGCCTGGCCGAAGGCCTTGAGGCCACGCTCTGCTGCGACCTGCATGGCAGCCGTCGAGTCGGTGTGTTGAGTCACAATGTCAACGCCCTGGTCAAACAGAGACTTGGCAGCATCCGCCTCTTTGCCCGGATCAAACCAAGTGTTCACCCAAACAACCTTGAGCTTGAAATCCGGGTTGATTGACTGCGCTCCGAGTATAAATGAGTTGATGCCTTGGACGACTTCCGGAATCGGAAATGAGGCGATGTAGCCGGCAACGCCCGTCTTTGACATCTGCGCCGCGATCTGGCCGATGACATAGCGGCCTTCGTAGAACCGACTGTCATACGTCGAAACGTTGGGGTGCAGGCGCTTGTAGCCAGTCGCATGCTCAAACTTAACCTTCGGGTATTTGGCAGCGACTTTGTTGGTCGGATCCATATAACCGAATGACGTCGTAAAGACGATGTTGCAGCCGGATCGCGCAAACCGCTCAATCGCACGCTCGGCGTCTGCACCCTCCTTTACACTTTCCAGATAGGCCGTATCGACTTTGTCGCCAAGTGCTGCCTTGACCGCTAGGCGACCCTGATCATGCTGATACGACCAGCCGAAATCACCGATCGGACCGACATAGACGAAGCAGGCCTTGACCTTGTCGAGCTTGGCTTCGGCCGCCGAGACGGCAGCTAGCATTGGGATGCTTGCCAAGGCGCAAACAAGCCATGCACTCCGGGTCAAACGGGCGACTCCTAAATTCAAGCGTTTCATTTGGTCCATCTCCTGTTGCCTGACTTCATTATTTCAATCCCTTTCGACAGTTGCCCGCCTAGCTTGACGGCAGGAAGGGTCTTCCTAGACACGCGGGCGCGGCAGTCTGGGGCGAACTGCGCACGGCTGATACGGCGACAAGTACAACAATTGTAGCGAGGTACGGCAAGGCCGAAAGCAATTGCGAAGGGATTGGGACACCGGCCGCTTGCGCATGAAACTGCAGGATGAGAACGGTTCCAAAGAGATAGGCGCCGACCAGCAAACGCACAGGTCGCCAGGCGGCGAAGACGACCAGTGCGACCGCAATCCATCCACGCCCCGCGGACATGCCTTCGACCCATTGTGGCGTGTAGACGAGTGACAGGTAGCCGCCGGCAAGGCCGGCACATGCTCCCCCAAACAGAACCGCGACGAAACGAACGGCGATGACATTCGTTCCAATCGCATGCGCCGAATCGTGATTGTCGCCAACCGCTCGGATCGTCAGACCAAGGCGTGTTCGGAACAAAACATACGAGACGACGGCGACAAGCAGGAACGAGCCGTAGACCAGAATGTCGTGATCGAACAACAGCGGTCCGACGAATGGTATTTGTGCAAGGACGGGGATCGGAAGGCTCTCGAGCTTAATTCCGGGAAGCCCAACATAACCCTGGCCAAGCAATCCGGCGATCCCCAGACCCAGTAGCGTCGTCGCAAGGCCTGTCGCATACTGGTTGGTCGCGAGCAACAGAACAAACACCGCAAAGACAAACGAAAGTGCAGCCCCCGCGCCGGCTGCGAAGACGACGCCGCCATATGCCGATCCTGTCAACTGTGCGCCAGCGAAGCCAGCCGCAGCGCCGACGATCATCATGCCTTCGACGCCGAGATTCAAGACACCGGAGCGCTCGACAACGAGTTCGCCAATGGCGGCTAGAACGAGCGGAGTCGATGCGGTCATGATTGTTAGGATGACTGCGAGGATGATGTCGGCCGAGATCATGATGACATCCTCCCGGCTTTCTCTGCCGCCGGCTCCAGAGGCTCTGACAGACGCACAGCGAACCTGATCCGATAGCGAAGAAAAACATCGCTTGCGAGAACAAACAGAAGAAGCGCGCCCTGAAAGACGCGGGTGATTTTATCCGAAATGCCAATGGCGATCTGTGCGGCTTCACCGCCAATGTAGGTCACCGACAGGACGAACCCGGCAAGAATTGCGCCGGCCGGATTGAGGCGCGCCAGGAATGCGACAATGATCGCCGTAAAACCATATCCCGGCGAAATCTGCGTCCGCAGTTGTCCGATCGGGCCAGCGACCTCCATCACACCGGCAAGCCCGGCGAGGCCACCGGAAACGGCCATCACCAGAATAACCACGCGGTCCCGGCTGATACCCGCAAACCGCGCCGCGAGCGGCGCCGTCCCGCTCAATCGTGCGCCAAAGCCGAGATATGTTCGGCTCAGTACAAAAGCCAGCAGCAAGCACACGACAACCGTAAAGATGGCGCCGACGTTGAGACGGCTGTCACCGATCACGGGCATCGTCGCCCAGGCATGGAATTGTCGCGTCTCGGGGAAATTGAACCCCTCCGGATTGCGCCACGGACCGCGCACCAGCCAATCCAGGAAAAGTTCCGAGACATACACCAGCATCAGGCTGACAAGAATCTCGTTGGTTGCAAAGCGCACCTTGAGGACGGCCGGTATGAGTGCGAATGCCGCGCCGCCCGCAACTCCGCAGGCAAGCATTATTGGCAGGACATGAGGTCCTTGGACATCTGGCAGCAGAACAGGAAGACTCGAGCCAGCAATTGCACCAACAATGAACTGCCCCTCCGCACCAATGTTCCAGACGTTAGCTTTGAAACACAGCGCTAATCCGGCAGCAATGAGCGCCAGAGGTGTCGCCTTGACGAGCACTTCCTCCAATGACCAGGCGACCGTGACCGGCTCCAGAAAGAGGTAGTAGAGGCCTGCGGCTGGGTCTTTGCCAAGTGCCAACAATAGCAAGAAGCCGGTCAGCAATGTGAGAAAAAGTGCGATCGCTGGTGATGCCAGCGCCGTCCACCACGACTGCTCAGAACGGCGTTCGAGTCTAAGCATGTCCGGCGGCCCCCAATTCTGAGTCGGCCTGCGCGACCTTGCCGGATCGATCTGCGGCGGTATCCTGGTCAGACATCCAAATGCCTATTTGTTCGGCCGTCAGTTGATCTGCCGGAAGCATTTCCGTGAGACGACCGTGGCTGATCACCGCGATCCGATCGGCAATCTCAAATATCTCCTCGAGGTCCT
>JBPCWB010000035.1:0-5125 GCA_051009955.1 Hyphomicrobiaceae bacterium
GGTCAGCCAGGCGCCTCTGGCACACAATCAATGCCTGGGCTTCGTCCAACTTTCAATCGCGGCTTTGAGTCTTGGTATTGCCAATATTGAGAATATCGCGTGCGACTGACACCAAGGTATTCCGTGCGCAAATATCGACAAGATAAACTCGCATCCAAATACCGCACTTTTTGATGTGCTGAATCGGTTGAATATGCTCGATCGGGCATTTCCGCGCACTGACATCGCAGCCGATTATCCCGAACTATTAGGCGCAAAAACCCAATATGAGGATTATCACATGCCCCATAATTCATTGAAATTCTTGCGCTTTTTCTTCCGGTCTATTTACTACAAATCAAGAAATTGTTCCGTCATCTGTAATGTCAAAAATACGGCGCAAAGCATCGATATCGAATCGCCCAACATGAGCAAATAATAATGCCTATTCAATACGTTCAGCAGGGGAAAAAATTATGCTTCGATTAATAGTGTTTTCGCTTACTGCAATTGCCCTTATTGTACCCGGAGCGGCGGCAGGCGGGCTCAGGTACTCAAACACAGACTATACAGGGATGGATTTACGCGGTCGAAGTTTTGCGGGCGCCAGAATCTCAAATGTACAATTCAATAATGCAAACCTTGCGAACGTCGATTTCACCGGCGCCAGGATTTCGAACGTCAGCTTCGTCGGGAGCAATCTTCGAGGGGCCTGCTTTTTGAACAGCCGGCTGTCAAACAGCAAATTTACGGGCGCTGACCTGGGCGGCGCGGTTCTCGTTGGCGTGAACTCGAAGAACACCGACTATGGAGGTGCCAAGGTAGACCAGGCGATTTGGGATGGCCGGGCTGAATGCAAGATTGTCTCATCGCCCGTATCGCCGGCGCGGCGAGGCCATGGGAAGAGAATGACCAATTCAGACTTTGCGCGCCAGGATTTGCGTGGCCGTGACTTTTCCGGTGTCAAGTTTTCGAATGTCAAGTTCTTGGGCGCAAATCTCGAGGGTGCCAATTTTTCCAATTCCGTACTGCGCAATGTTCAATTCGACAATGCCGTGCTGCGCAGTGCCTGCTTCGAAAATGCCGAGATGAGCAACGTGACATTTTCGGGCGCTGATTTGTCCGACGCGGTTCTGCTCGGCGCGCGCGAGCGCAACACGGACTACAATGGTGCGACCATGAAGGCAGCCGGTAAAGGCCCTTGCGCATCAGTGCAACGGGCAAGCACCGCATCGCGTCCGGAAGTCACCTCAGCGGCAGCCATTGAAAAGGCGCTGGTCAAGAAAGAGAACGTCGACCTGACAATCAATTTCGAGGTCGATTCTGATCAGATCCACGGCCGCGGACACAAGCAGGTGTTGGAAATTGCCAATGCGCTGCGTTCGCCAAAGCTGTCAGGTGTGCGGATTGGCGTCGAAGGTCATACCGACGCTGACGGCAGCGATGAGTACAACAACGATCTTTCGTACCGCCGAGCGATCACGGTTGTTCGTGTTCTGGCAGAAAAGTATGATATGGACCGACGCCGCTTCCAGGTGGAGGGTTATGGCGAAAGCAGGCCAGTTGCACCAAACCAGTCTGAGCAAGGCAAGGCCCTCAACCGGCGCGTTACGCTCGTGAACCTTGGACCAAGCTGAGCGAATGGGCCAGCACGCGAAAAAGCAATCGGAAGCGCCGGTAGTCGTCAGCCGGTAACGGCTTCACGTCTAGCGGGCCTGACCCGGCGCGAACGCGATGGTCGCAGTTGGCCAGGGGCAGGCCTTTGCTCAGTCCCTGTTGGGCACAGGGCCGAGTTGTATGATGTCATGGCGTTCATTGAGCGCGGCCATCTTCGCCTCGTCGGCAAAGTCCGCTTCAGTCATGGCAGCCAGTTCGGCGAGGAAAAGATCAAATCCTGACGGTTGGAAGATCATCAGCATGCGACCGCCATCGTGACCGGGCGTGATAATACAGGCATGCGGTACGCCAGGAGGAATATGCAGAGTTGCTCCCGGCCCTGCCGTGATCCAGGTGCCATCAACGTAGAAATCCACGCTTCCTTCGAGGATGTAGAAAGTCTCAGCGTGTTCGCGGTGGACATGGAGCCCGAGGGCAAAAGTCTGTTTGAGATTGTCCTCCATGAGCGTGTAGGCGCCCCCAGTGTCACCGGTCGCAACCTTCACGAATGTGTGGTCGTTGGCCCAATCGTAATTCGACCCGCCGCCCGGTGGTAGGAAAGAGTAAAGTTCGGCCATAATTGGGTCTCCAGGCGAGGGTTTGGGATCAACGGTCTGCACTGTAGCGCGCTACTCGTGAGCGTACGGTGCGCAGAACATTGGGGATGCAGCGACCTTCTGTCTGATCTCATACTCCCCGTTCTCTGACGGTGCAAACCGAACCGAAAACTGGCAGGCGGGGCGGCCAGCCTCACGATTAGTTCGAAGCACAAGAGACATTCCCGGTCCGCCGGGCTATCGTCGAATGCGCAACAGTCATCTCAGTGGACAAAACATGGCTTGGAAGCTCGACGAGACCTTTCAAACGAACGCAGGACGAGTGGCAGCAGGGCGCTGCGGAGATGGACCCGATCTGGTCCTGGCACATGGCTGGCCATGGTCGTCCTTCTCATGGCATCGCGTCATCCCAGACCTTGCCGCCTCCTATCGCGTACACTGGTATGACATGCCGGGTTATGGCCAGTCCAACAAGCGCCCGGATCAGCGTACGTCGCTGGATGTTCAAGGTCGCGTCTTTGCCGAGATGCTGGATCGCTGGTCACTGACCGAGCCCCACGTGGTGGCCCATGATTTCGGTGGCGCCACAACGTTGCGAGCCCACCTGCTGCATGACTGTGACTACACCAGCTATGTCCTGATGAATGTCGTGGCAATGCGCCCGTGGGGATCGGACTTTTTCGATCACGTCGGCAAGCATGTCGAGGCCTTTCAGGGCCTGCCTCCACATATCCATGAGGCGGTTGTTGAAGCATATATTGGTGGTGCCATCACCGGTGAATTCGGCCAGGGCGATTTCGATTGCTTGGTGGCACCTTGGCTGAGCGATGAGGGACGCGGAAGCTTTTATCGACAGTTTGCCCAGGCAGATGAAAGATACACGCAGGAGATCGAACCCCTGTTCGGCAGCATTCGTTGCCCCGTCAAGGTCCTATGGGGCGAGGACGATCCCTGGATTCCCCTGGAACGCGGAAAGGCCCTGCACGCCCTCATTGCCGGCGGTACTTTCGAGACCATCCCAGCTGTCGGACACCTGCCCCAACTCGAGGCGCCTGAGCGTGTGCTGATTGCGGTGAAGAGCTTTCTGGCGGACCACGCCGACGCCCCGAGACAACGGCCTGTGGCCTGCTGAGCGAAGAAGTTGGCCGCCCTTGACATTGACCTTATGCCGATGATCATTCGACCGGCCGGCCGAGATCGCGCAGCGCCGCGATTTGAACCGGTGAAAATGGAGTTAGGACTATGCCCCGCAGCCCTCGGCAATATGTTCGTACAGCATTTGGTCGTGGGGAAAGTAGCTGCGGATCACATCAGCATCGTTGCTTGAAAGCCGATGATTTTTAGCGCGGGCGCGCGACAGGCCTTTGTTCTTGTGGCCGAACTCCAATTTTTTCAGCCCAAGCCGTCTGCTGATCTCCTGAGCAAAGACATCAAGCCGGGTCATTGTCGCCGAGACGACATCCCGCTGTTTGATAATCGTCCGGGCAGCATCGAAGGTTCCAAGGGTCGAGAAATATCGGACCTGCGGATCGCGCCAATTTTGTGCGCCGCTTGCCAGCAATAGTTCCAGAAATTCCATGGAGTTTTCCGGAGGCCTGCCAAACCGTGCGACCATCGGGTGGGCTCTGCTCAATCGGTCTTCGTTCTGCATTCGATTCAGTTGATCCAAACGATAATAGAAATACGACACAAACCGATCTACCGGGTCTCGCACAACGGAAAGGTAGACTGGCTCGCGGTCGATTCTTGGTTCCTGACCAATGCAGAAATGACCATGAATGAGCGAGATGCGACTTAAATCGCGCTTACTCCAACCACGCGGGAGCAGGTAATGCTTTCCTGAGATTGGCGCGAGGAGCCTTCGCGGAGCTTCGACAGACCAAAGGACCGCCATTTCCGATAACCTTGAGGAGCGCACATTCTCAATCTTTTGCATGCGCAAACCCAAACATTGGTCTTCGCCAATGGCAGATTGCAGTCCGTCGACGATTGACAACCCAGCCGTCTTCGGAATGTGCGCAAATACAACGATATTTTCTTGAGGCTTCATTCTCGGCCCAGCGCTTGTCTGTCCTTCTTGCGCCACGTGCATTCCTGTGTCGAGGACGCGCGACAAATATGGCCAAACCTTGAAATAAATAAGGTTTATCTCGACAACAACAGGCCATGGTTCGTTTTGATTTGTCAATACCTAGCATTACTCTTGAACGCAGGTTACTGAAAAACTGCTCTCAGTGATCAAGAAGGCAAATCGGTCGAGTCAAATACAAGAACTTCAAAGTAGCTCCATACTGCTGAGTGGCCCCCTCGAATACTTGGTCGACAATGGTCTGTTGGTTCCATCGATCAAAGCCTCGCCGCGCCATTTAACTGCTCGTTTTGGTTGCGAGGAAGGGTGACTATCTTTGACACGAGCAAGAAGACACGCGGTCACTTCAGGGACGGCAGCTATGGACGAGCACGAATGGGGATTTCTGAGGTTCGTCGCCAGCCATCGTGCGCCCCGCCTGGAAAAGCTCATGACCAGTGGCGAAAAGGGCCGCGGAAAACTGCGGGCGCTCATTGCCAACGACTTAAAGCTTGATCCGGACTATGCTTTGCTCATCCCGTCCAACCAACAGGAGCGCGACCAAGTTCTTGAGCTGCTCAAGGACGAAGGTGCACCGGAACAGCGCTACGTTATCTCGGAGGTCAAAGAGTTTGACGGGGTGCGGATGCCGCTTCGAGAGGCGGTCAGAGGGTTCGTTGGATCAAATATCGGCACCGTCATCTCCTGCATCCCCGGGAAGCTCGGTTAATACGGGGAAGATGCAGTAAAGAAGCGGTATCTCCTCAAGCGAGAATAGCTGCGAGTCAAGAACCACTTGATCAGCTCGGTGGCGGTTTCAGCCTCGATGTGTCGACCGGGTCTGTGCTTCAAGAGCAGAAGCAAA
>JBPCWB010000036.1:0-3739 GCA_051009955.1 Hyphomicrobiaceae bacterium
CACACCGAGCCGATTGTGCTCGCCGGCATCCCCGAAGCCAAGATTGTCGATTTCATCAGTGGTTATAAAAACCTGGATATTGTTGGCGCCGACACACAGGCAAGCCGCGCACCGCTACCGGTCGATATCGTGTCGGGGGCCACGGTTACAGTCCTCGTGATTGACGATTCGATCCGCAATTCAACCGTCGCTGCCGCACGCGCTATCGGACTCATTGGCTCCACGGCTTCGACTGTCTCGACCAACGTCACGACAACGATCGACACGTCGTCGAAGGAGACGTTCGACTGGCTCGGCATGATTGCCAATGGATCAATCGCCCGCCTGAAGCTTTCCGTTGGCGATATCAATGAGGCATTCCGAAAGACCGGCAACAAGGCTGCCATAGATCGCCCTTTGAACGATGACAAAGACGACACGTTCATCGAGCTGTTCATTGCCTCCCTTGCCGTGCCGGCGATCGCCAGAAGCCTGCTCGGCGAAGCTGAATACCGCAATCTTCGCCAGCGCCTCAAGCCGGGCGACAATGCGTTTCTGATCATGGGAAACGGGCCATTCTCGTTCAAAGGCTCGGGTTACGTTCGCGGCGGCATCTTCGATCGCGTTCAGATTGTCCAAGATCGGGCGTCGATCCGCTTTCGCGATCGTGGCCACAAACGGCTACGATTGGTCAGCGCCGATGGCGCGCCCAAATTCCGCGAAGTCGGCATCTTTCGGATTTCATCTGAAATCAAGTTCGATCCGGCGAAGCCGTGGCGACTGCAGCTGCTCGTGCCGCGTGCAGTCGGGGCCCTCAAGAAAGCGTTTACAAGTTTTGAGCTTCCCTACCAATTGCCCGGTAAGTTCCTGCTCACTAAGAATACACCAACCCAACCGACAGCCTCACCTGAGCCGTCAGCAAAGCCAGGCACATTGCGCGCCGACGCCAATCGTGCCGCGCTTTGGCAGCGCATCTGGCAACAGAAGATCGTCGACGTCGTCATACTGTCGATCGCCATTCTCGTGCTCACCGTCGTCTTCTTCTTTCAGGACTATCTGGTGAGGTATCCGGTTCTGACACGTCGGGTCCGTGACGGGTTCCTACTGTTCACGTTGTTCTGGATCGGTTGGTACGCTCAGGCGCAGCTATCCGTCGTCAATGTGTTCGTGTTTGCAAATGCTTTGATCGACGATTTCCGTTGGGAGTATTTCCTACGCGAGCCATTGATCTTTATTCTGTGGTGCTCGGTTGCAGCCTCGTTGCTGTTTTGGGGGCGCGGTGCGTTTTGCGGGTGGCTGTGCCCGTTCGGCGCGCTGCAGGAACTGCTTAACCGCGCTGCCAAGGCCCTCAAGGTCCCACAGTATCGGGTGCCATGGGCGGTCCACGAGCGTGTCTGGCCACTGAAGTATCTGATCTTCCTCGCCTTGCTCGGCTACTCGGTATATTCGCTTGCCGGTGCCGAAAGGCTCGCCGAAGTCGAGCCATTCAAGACTGCGATCGTGCTGCGGTTTATCCGTGATTGGCCGTTTGTCGTCTTCGCCCTTGTTCTGCTCGGCGCCGGCTTGTTTATCGAACGCTTCTATTGCCGCTACCTGTGCCCGCTCGGCGCCGCTCTGGCAATTCCCGGCAAGCTGGCCATGTTTGACTGGCTGAAGCGCTATCGCAATTGTGGTGATCCCTGCCACCTGTGCGCCCAGGACTGCATGGTCCAGGCGATTACACCGCTCGGCGATATTAATCCGAACGAGTGCCTGCACTGCCTTAACTGCCAGGTGAAGTACTTCGATGCATCGGTGTGTCCGGTGATGATCCTGAAGCAGGCGAAGGCTGACAAGCAGGCTGTCAAATCAACCGACCACTCTGGTGCGGAACCAGCTGAATTGAGCCTGTTGGAGCAGGCCAAAGACCTCTACCGACGACCTCGACGCCTCGGAAAATCACGCACGATTGATGACGACGCGTCGGTTGAAACGTAAGACTGCAACCAAAGGAGATGAACGATGGATAGGACGGAAAAACGCGGATTGTCTCGTCGCACCGTGCTTGGTGGAACCGCCGTCGCGGCAGGGGCCGGTGCACTCACCGCCAGCCAGACCGGCTATATCAAGACTGCAAATGCCGCGACGGGCGATGCCAGCGTCGCACCGGGCGATCTCGATGACTACTACGGCTTCTGGAGCTCCGGCCAATCCGGCGAGATGCGCATTATCGGGATGCCATCAATGCGCGAGTTGATGCGCGTTCCAGTGTTCAATCGCTGCAGTGCAACCGGGTGGGGTCAGACCAACGAAAGCATCAAGATCCTGACCGAGAACATGCTGCCGCGGGAAAAAGAGTTCTGGAAGGACAAGGGCGGTTTTCCGCTCAACGGCGATCTCCATCACCCGCATATGTCGTTCACCGACGGCACTTATGACGGCCGCTATATTTTTGCCAACGACAAAGCCAATACACGCGTCGCACGCATACGCTGTGATATCATGAAAACGGACAAGATCACCTCGATCCCCAACGCGTCCGACATTCACGGCCTGCGCCCGCAAAAATTCCCGCGCACCGGCTATGTCTTTGCCAACGGCGAGCATCGCATCCCGCTGCCCAATGACGGCAAGATCCTGGACGATCCGAAGAACTATCACGCGATCTTCACCGCGCTAGACGGAGACAGCATGAAGGTTGCCTGGCAGGTGATTGTCGACGGCAATCTCGACAACGTCGATGCCGACTATCAGGGCAAGTATGCGGTTTCGTCGTGCTACAATTCCGAAGAGGGTGTCACTCTTGCGGATATGACGTCCTCGGAACAGGACTGGGCCGTGGTGTTCGACATTGCCGCCATCGAAGCCGGCGTCAAGGCCGGGGACTTCAAGACGTACGAAGAAAACGTCCCGGTTCTCGATGGTCGTAAGGGATCCAAGTATACCCGCTACATTCCGATCTCGAACTCGCCGCATGGTGTCAACACGGCACCTGACGGCCACCATATTGTCATCAATGGCAAGTTGTCGCCCACCGTTAGTGTCATTGATGTTCGTAAGCTGCCGGATGTTTTTGCCGACAAGATCAAGCCGCGCGATGCCATTGTGGCGGAGCCCGAGCTGGGCCTTGGCCCCCTCCATACCGCTTTCGACAATAAGGGCAACGCCTACACCACGCTTTTCCTCGACAGTCAGGTGGCCAAATGGAGTCTCGACAAGGCGAAGCGTCAGTTTGCCGGAGAAAAAGTCGACCCGATCCTCGACAAGGTCGATGTGCATTATCAGCCAGGCCACAACCATGCGTCGATGGGTGAAACCAACAAGGCAGATGGCAAGTGGCTGGTATCGCTGAACAAGTTCTCCAAGGACCGGTTTATCAACGTTGGTCCGCTGAAGCCTGAAAACGAGCAGCTGATCGACATTTCCGGGGACAAGATGAAGGTGGTGCATGACGGTCCGACGTTCGCCGAACCGCATGACTGCATCATTGTCGAAACGTCGGTGGTCAACCCGCGCCAAGTCTACGACCGTGCCGATCCGGTCTTCGCAGATGTGGTCGCACAGGCCAAGAAGGACGGTGTCAAGCTTGAGGAAGCCGAGCACGTGATCCGCGACGGCAACAAGGTGCGCGTCTACATGCACTCGGTTGCGCCCAGCTTCTCGCTGGAGAAGTTTACGGTCAAGCAGGGCGACGAGGTGACGATAATCGTCACCAACATCGACGACGTCGATGATCTCACCCACGGTTTTACCCTGGCCAATCATGGTGTCGCCTTCGAGA
>JBPCWB010000037.1:0-5905 GCA_051009955.1 Hyphomicrobiaceae bacterium
CCAGGAGGCCTGCAGCATGGCCGATAACGCCAACGGTGATCATCCGCATTTCGAAACACCGCCGCACGAGCGCACCTGGATTGATGATCCGAAGAACGTCGACCGCATCGTCTTTGGGCTCTACGGACTTTGCGCGTTGTTGATTGTGATTGACCCATTTGTGCATAAGCACGGCCCATTCGCGATCGAGCACTTTTGGGGCTTTTACGCATTTTACGGCTTCGTCGCCTGTGTCGGCCTTGTGCTGGCAGCGAAATGGCTGCGCACGATTCTGATGAGGTCCGAGGATTACTATGATCAGTGAGTTGAACCCGGGCATCATCCTCATTGTCGGGGCCTTGCTCATTCCATTCTTGTCGGGTGTTGTGCGCAGCATCTACATGCTTGCGCTCCCGGTTGTGGCGTTTGTCCACGTGCTTGGCCTGCCGATGGGCGAACTTGGACAAATCCAACTATTCGAAGTCACGCTGATCACATTACGGGTCGACAAGCTTAGTCTCGTCTTCGGCTATATCTTCTTGATCGCAACATTGCTGGGCACGATCTACGCGCTTCATGTCGGCGACTGGCTGCAACATACGACGGGCTTGATCTACGCAGGCAGCGCGGTTGGTGCCGTGTTCGCAGGCGACCTCATTACGTTGTTCGTGTTCTGGGAACTCACCGCGATCGCATCCGTGTTCTTGATCTGGGCATCACGAACGGAACGCGCCTATTATTCTGGCCTACGTTATCTGATCATCCAGATCGGATCTGGCGTCATTCTGCTGGCCGGAATATTGATCTACTATCGCGAGGCCGGAAGTATTGCGTTCAACGCGATTGGCATTGAAACCCTGGCCGGCCAGATCATCCTCATCGCCTTCGGCATCAAGTGTGCCTTTCCGCTGTTGCACAACTGGTTGCAGGATTCCTACCCGGAAGCAACCGTCAGCGGTACCGTCATGCTTTCGGCCTTCACGACGAAGCTTGCCGTTTACGCGCTGGCGCGCGGCTACGCCGGAACCGATATACTCGTCCCGATCGGCGCGACAATGACGGCCTTCCCGATTTTCTATGCCGTGATCGAGAACGACCTGCGGCGGGTGCTCGCCTATTCGCTGAACAACCAGCTCGGATTCATGGTTGTCGGTATAGGAATCGGCACCGAACTGTCCCTCAATGGCACAGCGGCCCACGCCTTCTGCCATATCATTTATAAAGCGCTGCTCTTCATGTCGATGGGCGCTGTGCTGCATCGGGTCGGCACCGTGAAAGGCTCGGAACTGGGTGGGCTGTACCGCTCGATGCCGTGGACGACCGGCTTTTGTATTGTCGGTGCCGCATCGATCTCGGCCTTTCCGCTGTTCTCGGGCTTTGTCTCGAAATCGCTCATCATGTCGGCAGCCCTGAAGGGCGAGTATTTCTGGACCTGGTTGGTGCTGCTGTTTGCCAGCGCCGGCGTCTTCCATCACTCGGGCATCAAAATCCCGTACTTCGCCTTTTTCGCGCACGACAGCGGCAAGCGATGCAAGGAGGCACCGCTCAATATGCTGATCGCGATGGGAATAGCAGCCGGCCTGTGCATCGGCATCGGCGTCTATTCCGACGCACTCTATGCGATCCTACCCTACGAGATGAATTACGTGCCCTATACGCTAGAGCACGTCGTCACGCAGTTACAACTCCTGATCTTCTCGGCCCTGGCCTTCACCGTGCTCATGCGCACCGGCATCTATCCGCCCGAACTCAAATCAACCAACCTCGACACTGATTGGTTCTACCGCAAACTCGGTTATAACTTCGCCGCAACGGTGATGTTGTTGGTCAATCAGGCGTGGTCAAGCATCAGTGCGGCCGTCGCGTCGTTGAGTTCGCGAGCAGAACGTTTTCTCAATGATCATCATTCGACCGACAGTATTCTGGGACGGACATGGCCCACAGGAACGATGGCGTTCTGGGCGACAATCATGCTTGGCGGCTACCTCGTCCTGTTCTATTTCCGCGGCTAGAAAGAGACCGAACGGCGGTCACCCTTTCGCGAGCCGCACTTGCGCGACACCGGACTAGGACAGATATTGCAGACCGACGGTCGAGGCCGGTAGAAGCAGAACGAGGAGTGCGCAATGAGCGACACAGCGACACGACCCAAAATCGAAAAGTCCGATGCTGAATGGCGCGAACAATTGACACCCGAGCAGTATCGCGTCGCCCGCAAGCACGGGACGGAGCGGGCCTTCACGAGTCCCTTGAATGAAGAAAAGCGTGACGGCATGTTCAAATGCGCCGCCTGCGGCGAACCAGTCTTCAAATCCGAGGACAAGTTCGACTCCGGCACCGGCTGGCCAAGCTACACCCGTCCTGCGGAGCCTGGCGCCGTTACCGAGCATGAAGACCGGTCATTATTTATGCGCCGGACGGAAGTTCGATGCGCCGCCTGCGAATCCCATCTCGGCCACGTTTTCCCAGACGGTCCGGCGCCGACTGGTCAGCGCTACTGCATCAACGGCGTCGTCCTCGACTTCGACGCTGAGGAGTAAACCCTGCCAAGATCTGGCGCGACGGTCTCGCCGCGCCAGTTCCGCTTCAGCGCTGTGCCTTTGTGACGTTCTTTGAATCGACTTGGCCGGTTCCCGGCAGCGACCACAGCGTGTTCGCTCCTGCGTCACCACCCATGAATGTCGTTGGGAAAGCGCCACCCCAGCGCTCGACCTTCTTGTATTCGACAACCAAGGGATGCTTCGCCAGCGCCTCGCCCATAATCCGAATGGCTTGCGCCTGCGCTTCACCTTGCACCTTGATTTCGTAGGCTTTGCCGTCGGCACGCGCCTTGTCGGCGTCGCGCCGCGCCATCGCCGTTTGCGTCACCTGAGTACTGGTCAGACGCTGACGGTCCAGCACGAACTTTTCGGTTTCGGCCTGTTCGCGGGCGACTTGCTTGGCGCGGATAGCCTTGGTGTACTCCGGCGGAAAGCCGACGTTCACAATCGAAAATCCGGTGATCTGGATGGCTTCCGGCATGCGTCCGCCAAATGTCTGTTGCGAGCGGTCACGATACTCCGAACGCTTTCGCAGCAGATCATTGACCGTATAGGTGCTGGTTACGCCCTTCACTGCATCGTTGAGGCGCGGTTGAATGATGCGCTTCTCGAACTGATCCAGCGAACCGAATTGAATGTACAGCTCCTTGACGTGATCGCGTTTGACCAACCAGTTGACGGTGACGGTGACGGGCAGCTCCAGCGGGTCCTGCGAAGCGGCTTCCATCGTCATCGAAAAGGCGCGTTCGCGCACTTCCATTTCCTCAACGGTGTCAGCATAAGGGACTTTGACGTGAAGGCCCGGATCGACCACAGCGATCACGTTGCCGAACCTCTTGACGATTCCGACATGGCCGGCGTCGATCCGGTAGATGCCCAGCCAGATGCCGAACAGGACGACCAGACCAATGACGATGAGAATGAAACTCCCGATGCCGAGGGATGATATTTGCGGTCGCGGCAGTGGAAATTTTGGGGTTGTTTGCGCATTCATAAGATTCTCTCCTCCGCAGAATGACTGGGTCGAAAGAAACCGATATTTTCGTCAATTCAAAGACTTAACGCTACAAAGATCAACCAACTCCGGTTGAACTGTGCTGATCGGAATTCCTCGCGGCGATGCTGCTCGCCACAGTGAACGCAATTGGCCACGATTTGGTTACGATCTTCGCAACGCCGGCCAAACAAGGTTAATTTCCGCCTTACAGGTGCTTCATTTTGGTCTACCAAGAGCATCGAGCATTCATACTATGTCTCGCCCCGACGGCGTGCTCTGGCCGCTGAACTGAAACCGCCACGCCCATCGCGATCCGAGCCAACGCAATTCACGTAACGCCCCGCCATCAGAAAGCCGGACATGACCACATCCTCCTCGTCTTCTGTACCTCCTACTGCACGCAAGGAAACCGTGACAGCGACCTGGCACGGCGTCGAACTCAAGGACGACTACCACTGGCTACGCGCGGCCAACTGGCAGGAAGCCATGCGCGATCCGTCAACGCTGCCGTCTGACATTCGTGCGCATCTCGAGGCCGAGAACGCCCACACCCAGGCCATCATGGCCGACACCGAAGGGCTGCAGGAACAGCTGTTCGAAGAAATGAAGGCGCGCATTAAGGAGGATGACAGCACGGTTCCGACACCGGACGGCCCGTGGTCCTACTATGTGAGCTTCATCACCGGCGGCCAATATCCCATCCTCTGCCGCCAACCTCGCGATGGCGGCGACGAGATCGTATTGCTCGACGGCAATCTCGAAGCCAAGGATCAAGCTTACTGGCAGCTGGGCGGGGCGGACCATAGCCCGGATCACAGCCTGATGGTGTTCGGCACCGACACCAATGGCTCGGAATACTACACGCTACGCGTTCGCAACCTCGCGACAGGGGAGATGCTCGATGATGTCATTCCGAATACGAGCGGTGGCGCGGTCTGGGCCAAAGACAGCCGCACATTCTACTACATGCGGCTCGACGACAATCACCGCCCTCTCTATGTCTATCGTCACACGCTCGGGACCCCGGTCGATGACGACGAGTTGATCTATGAGGAAAAGGACGCCGGCTTCTACGCCCATCTCGGCGAAACGCACTCCGGCGACTTCATTCTGATTGACGTCAGCGACCACGAGTCGAGCGAAGTCTACCTGCTCGACGCTCACGATCCGAAGGCAGTGCCAAAGCTAATCGCGCCACGCCGTGAAAAGCGCGAATACAGCGTCGAGCACCATGGCGACCGGCTCTACATTCTGACAAACTCCGGCGGTGCCGAGGACTTCCGAGTTTGCACAGTTCCAGTCAGCGATCCCGCAGAAGACAACTGGCAGGAATTGATCGCCCACAATCCCGGAACATTGGTCCTGAGCCTCGTCATGTTCAAGGACCACATGGTGCGCCTCGAGCGCTCCCGATCATTGCCGCGGATCGTCATCCGGCGACTCTCCGACGACTCCGAACACGAGATCGCGTTCGCCGAGGCTGCTTACGGTCTCGGCATGTCGGCCGGCTACGAGTTTGACACCACGGCTTTGCGGTTCACCTACGCATCGATGACGACACCAAGCCAGGTGTTCGATTACGATATGGAGAGCCGCGAACGCGTTTTGCGCAAGACCCAGGAAGTCCCGAGTGGCCACGATCCTGCGGATTATGTGACGGATCGCCTGTTCGCGACGGCGGGTGACGGCACCGAGGTCCCGATCACCGTATTGCACCGCCGAGACACGGTCCTTGATGGCAGCGCCCCGTTGCTGCTCTACGGCTACGGCAGCTACGGCATATCGATGCCGGCAAGCTTTTCGACCACGCGTCTGAGCCTTGTTGACCGCGGCTTCGTCTTTGCCGTCGCCCATGTTCGCGGCGGCAAGGACATGGGCTATCGCTGGTACACGGATGGCAAACGCGAAAACAAGATCAATACGTTCACCGATTTCATTGATTGCGGCGAACACCTGGTCAACCAGGGCTTCACGCAGCGTGGCCAAATTGTAGCCAATGGCGGGTCGGCCGGTGGCCTGCTGATGGGCGCCGTCGCCAATATGGCCCCGGACGTGTTCCTCGGGATTATTGCCAATGTCCCGTTCGTCGACGTTCTGAACACCATCCTTGACAAGGATCTCCCGCTGACGCCGATGGAATGGCCCGAGTGGGGCAATCCAATCACGTCGCTGGAAGACTTCAAAAACATCCAGTCCTATTCGCCATATGACAACGTGGCCGCGCTGGACTATCCGCACATCCTGGCACTGGCCGGATTGACAGATCCGCGCGTCACCTACTGGGAGCCGGCGAAATGGGTCGCCAAGCTCCGTGAATTCAACACGAGTGAGCGCCTCGTGCTCCTAAAGACGAACATGGATGCGGGGCATGGCGGCGCCTCTGGCCGGT
>JBPCWB010000038.1:0-2632 GCA_051009955.1 Hyphomicrobiaceae bacterium
CCGTATGAGACGGCCGGTCCGGGCAGCATAGCCGTTATGTCGTTTGACAATTGCTCACCAATCGTGCGGCCGGCCTCATGTAGCTGTCTCAAATCGTTGGCAAAGATCCCGGCAAATGGATTTGTCATCACTGCGGCGGCGGCAACTCGCACGATAGGTCTCGCAAGCGGTTCGCCCATCTCCACGCATATCGTCTCGCGGATCGTTACGATCTTGCGGATATCAGCCATTTCGCGGGTCCTTCTGTTGGTCGTGACGTGTCGCCCGCGTCAAAGCTATTTGCCGTGCTTGGCCGCAAAATCCTTGAATATTTTCAGCGTCTCGTCACTGACATGATGCTCGATGCCTTCGGCATCGGCGTCTGCCGTATCCGGGTCGACACCTAGGGCGGTCAGGAATTCGCGCACAGTCCTGTGGCGTTCGCGGGCCATTTCGGCAAGCAGCTGCCCTTTCTCTGTCAGAAAGATCGAGCGATAAGGTTTGCTGGTTACCAAGCCGTCACGCTGCAGGCGCTGAATGGTATTGTTAACGGTCGGCTTTGATACACCCAGCCATTCTGCGAGATCCACCGCGCGTGCTTCACCCGTATCCCGGATCATCTTGGCGATTAGTTCGACATAGTCTTCGGCCACTTCGGTTTGATGCGCATCGCGCACACGCTGAAACCGGGCCGCGTGATGTCGGGCCTCATCGTCCTTGGTTCTGTTGTCAGCGTCGTCGTTGGCCATCATGGCTCCGAATCCATAACAGCGGTTTTGTACCTCATTTCTGCGAACACTAAAAGTTAGCAGTTGCTAATACTTGGTGCATGAGCTATATTATGATGGTGCGGCGGCGTTATTTGTATGTAGCTATCTCTAATGGACTTACGGGATCCAATGAAATGCTGAGAGGGCAGGGCGTTCAACGGCGCAAGCAGACCACGAAATGGACTTTGCGCCCATTGCGCATGACAGTGATTGCTGCTTTTGCGCTATGTCTCCTGGCTCTACCGCTCATGCGCCCGGCGCTGGCGGCAAAGACCATATCAATTGTCGCGACAACCGGGATGATTGCCGACGCGGCCCGTCAGATTGGCGGCGAGCGGGTGCGCGTGCGGGCCTTGATGGGGCCAGGCGTTGATCCCCACGCTTACCGACAGACCCGGACCGACATCGTTGCTCTCGTGCGTGCGGATCTGGTGCTGTGGCATGGGCTCTATCTGGAAGCGCAGATGGAAGAATTCATGCGCAAGCTGGCCAAACGGCAAAAGGTCGTGGCTGTTGCGGAGAAAATTTCATCAGATGTTCTTCTGACGCACGATATTTACAAGGACAAGTTCGATCCTCACGTGTGGATGAATCCTGAACTGTGGATGCTTGTCGTGGACAAGGTGCGCGACGCACTCATTGCGGTGGCTCCGCACCACGAGGCCGAATTCGTAACCAACAGCAAGCGCCATCGCGCTGAAATTGCAAAGCTGGCGTTATACGCAAAGGGAATTCTTGCGACGGTTCCGGCCGCAGGCCGCGTGCTCGTCACGGCACACGACGCCTTCAACTATTTCGGTCGTGCTTATGGTTTTGAAGTCATTGGCATCCAGGGCATCTCGACCGAAAGCGAGGCGGGCCTTAGACGCGTGAGGGATCTCGTCGAGACGCTGGTGAAGCGGAAAATCGGTGCGGTCTTCGTCGAGTCTTCGGTGTCCGACCGTAACGTCCGTGCGTTGATCGAAGGGGCGGCCGCGCGCGAGCACAACGTCGTTATCGGCGGTGAACTGTTCTCCGATGCAATGGGTGCGGACGGCACTTACGAAGGTACCTACGTCGGAATGATTGATCATAACGTGACAACGATTGCGCGTGCGCTCGGTGGCGATGCTCCGGCGCGCGGGATGGCGGATCGATTGTCTTCAGAAGGATAGTAGAAGCGTCATGTTAGACACAACAATCAGACTTGCAGCGGCGGATGGTCAGGCGCTTGCTGAATCATTGCCGGCCGATAGCCCTTTGGCCCTGAACGGCTTGACGGTCTCCTACGGCGAGAAGCCGGCCATATTTTCCATTGACGTGGTTTTTCCCGCACGGCAGATGATTGCAATCGTTGGTCCCAATGGCGCTGGCAAATCAACACTTTTGAAAGCGGCGCTTGGTGCGGTGCCGCGGCTGTCCGGTACGGTTTCGGTTTTCGGCAAGCGCATCGATGACGCTCGCGACCGCTTCGCCTACGTACCGCAGCGCGCCGCCGTGGACTGGGACTTTCCGACCCGCGTTGTCGATGTCGTCATGATGGGGCTCTATCGCGAGTTGGGCCTGCTTGGTTTCGTCGGCCGGCGGCATCGCGACAAGGCAATGGCGGCGTTGGAACGCGTAGGGATGGTTGACTTCGCGGACCGGCAGATTGGCCAACTCTCCGGTGGCCAGCAGCAGCGTGTCTTTCTAGCCAGGGCCTTGGCGCAGGACGCCGACCTGTATTTGCTGGATGAGCCGTTCGCCGGTGTCGATGCCGCGACGGAACGCGCGATTATCGACGTCCTGAAATCCCTGCGATCAGAGGGTCGATCGGTCATCTGCGTGCATCATGATCTGACAACCGTGGCCGACTATTTCGACCATGTGCTGCTGATTAACGTGCGCAAGATAGCCGACGGTCC
>JBPCWB010000039.1:0-7420 GCA_051009955.1 Hyphomicrobiaceae bacterium
GCGCGAGATTAGCCAGATCGATCGCCTCCCCCCGTGTGCGTCGGATGTCGCGCACGGCGTCCTCCAGATTCATGAGGACTGGAAAGCTCTCGAACAGGTCCCCGCCAATCGGCACGTGCGCGGCAAAGGAGCCTGACTTGGCAATCACCTTGTATCGATCATCGGTCCACACCATCGATAAGTCTCCCGTTTCGATCAGGAGCCTCACCGCATTGCAAAGGTCTGCGTCGGTCATCATGTGTTGGCTAGACCAGACCGCGACGAACGACGGTTTCCGCCGCGTCGTGAAACGTTTCGACGATACCGTGGCCCGTTTTCGCACTGGTCCGCAGGACGCTGCGGTCGCGCGTGGCCAGCGGCTTTGGCAGGCTATCGTCGGAGAGGTCGTCAAGGAGATCAATCTTATTCAGCACAATCGCCGAGTATCGACCCGGCAGCCGCTTGTCGAATTGCTCGGCCAAAGGTGCGAGCGCATCAATCGTCGACTGCCGCGTGATATCGGCGACGAACAGGGCCGCCTGCGCCCCCTTGAGATAGACGGTTTCGAATATCGTGCTTCCGAAGCTACCGTCGGTATCCCATATGAGAAACTGAAATGGCTGGCCGTCCGGCCCAAGGGCAATCTCGTAAGTCAGAACCTCGAACCCGACAGTCGACAGGTATTCGCCGCCAAAAGTTCCGAATTTGAGCCGGCGGGCAATCGAGGTCTTGCCGACTCCCAACTCGCCAAGAAGCATGATTTTGCAGATCTTCACGGGACACACCTGGCGCTAACGTCCTGGCCAAGATGCAACTCGGGCAACTTATCGAGCTCACATGATTGCAGGTTCATGGCCGCGTCATCCCGTGTTGTTCGCCATTCGCGGATAGGGCTGATGTTATCGCTCGCGCCAAGCTGAGCGAGGCTCGGTCCATTGCCGCTACTGCGACTCGTCGGCGAAGCCGATCTCGAATTGCACTCTTCTGTTGGCGCTTGTTGGTCCGGTTTCATTGCTCAGGTTAACAGCGTTGGCCCGCCCGACAGCAACGAGGCGCTGACGGGGTACGCCCAGAGCAACAAGTGCCTCGACTACCGCGTCCGCACGTGACTGCGCCAGTGGATTGTTCCGGTTCTGACCGCCGGTCTCGTCAGTATATCCAGCCACGCGGATGGTCACCGTCGTTTCGTTGATGAGCCCGGCCAACGTGGTCAGCATCTGTTGCGCCTTCTCCGGCGATCGAAAATCATTGCCATTGGCAAAAAAGATGGCTCGGCGGCTGATGAAGTCTGCCAGCCTGTCGCGCGCCGTCTTAGTCGGCGCAGGCGCCTGTGGTTTCACGAGGCGCGCTTGGGAGACGGCGATGGCTGTCGTCACCAGCCTTTGCGACTGCGCCTCCAAGTTCTCAGCGGCAACCACGACGTCCGAAGGCGTGGCCTGGTCGTGCGCGGAGGAGCGGGGAGCTACGTATCCATCAACCAGTGCGGCCAGCGACGTCGCGGCTTCGTCGATCCGCACTCCAATGTCATGGATCGGTTCTGTCAAGGACTGCAGTGTCGACAGGTCCCCGGAGGAGTTTGCCGATACGGCACGATAGGTTTCGATTTCCCTTGCTGCACGTTCGACGGCGATTTTGACCTTGGTCACGGTCTTGAGTTGCTCGTCATCCTTGGACTTTGCGCGGATGCGATCGAATTCTGGTTGCGCCTGCGCCAATCGCCGAGCGGTCCGCTCGAGCGACTGCTGGATGTTGCGCCGTTTCGCCTTGTTCTCCATCTCGGCGAGTTCGGCCCTGAGGCGCGCGAGCTCAGGTGAGAGATCGACACCCTGGGCGGCGGGAATCGCAGCCAGTCGCGAGTTCAACTTGGTGCTTTCCGGCAAGCCGGCGACGAGGCTTTGCGTGAGGCGCGCCTTGAATGCTTCGTCGGGAACCAACCCCAGTATCGTAATGTCCCGACCGCGATAGCCGACATCAAGCTCGATGGGATAGCTGCGCAATTGCTCGAAGCTGTCAACAATGCTTCTCGCCGTTCCCGCGACCTGCTGCCTCTGCAATGACGTATACCCGGACCAAAGCAGCCAGGCGAACAGCGGCACGGCAATCAGAAACAGCAGTGCCTTGAAGGGACTGAATGCAAGTCCGGCGGTCTCGTTCGCGACATAGATCTGCGATGTGCGCCCTTCAACCTCGCTGGCGAGCGGCGCGAGTTCCGGAGGACCAATCGCAACCTGCCGTCCGGTTGTTTCTTCTGCCTCTGCCAGACGCGTGAGTAAGTTGAGAAATTCTTCATCAAAGATACCGTCGATACCGGTCGGGGGAACACCCCGGCACTTGGCGGCGACCAGATACATCGGCGATGCGCGCAGATAGACGCTGAAGTCATCAAGCTCGAACGTTCGCAGGTTGCCGCCATCACTCTGGAAGGCATGACTTGCAAAGTCGTTGATGGCCGACAGCACGCCGCTCATATGGACATCGCTGTTTGACAACTCCGTGGCCGCCGGCCAGCGTGCCACAAGTGCACCGGAACCGCGTCTGATCAGGTACAGTTCTTCGACCTTGAGGTGCTGGCTTTCGGTTATGGCCAATTCCGCGACGGATCTACCGCTGACCATGCTGCGCAACCGCAGCATCAACCCATTCTGCTCCACACGCCGGTTCAATTGGCGAACAAGGTCGCTCATTGCCGACGCAACGTAGGCCTTCACCATTCGGCCGGTGATGGGGTAGAGGACTTCGACGAGTTCATCCTGGCTATTGCGCAATTCGAACTGAATGGTCTGCACGACCAGCGGCGCCATGGCCCGAGCCACTTCCTCGTGGTTGTCGACCTCGGCAACGCGTAATGCCTCGTCCAAAACGGTTGCAACGCTGGTACTGAACCGTTCGTCCGTTCCAACGCGTTCGAACAGCTGATCGACCCTGGCGATGAGAGCCCGGCGTGTCCGCTGTTCTTCCTCGTTGAGGCCTTCGAGCGAGTTGACACGCGTCAGCGCTGTTTCGAGGCGTTGCTCGATCTCCGCGATCGTTTCGCTTTCAGTATCAAAGAGCAGCTCTTTAAGCCGCTCGACGCCGTGGGTCATCGACTCGTGCGCTCCCTGCCGAACCGGGCTCTGCGTTCGCCTAGTGAAACGATCATGTTGGTCTAGGTGACCGTCGAGCGTTTGATCCGCTCGCTGAGCTCTTGCAGCCCATTGCCGATCTCGTCAAGCGTTTGACGCTGTGTGGCATCCAGTTCCACCGAAACCGCATCCAGGCGGGCTTGCAGGGCGTCGAGGCGTCGATGCAGAGACAACTCAAGGTCTCTCATCCGCGTTTCCAGTACGCCAACCCGTGCTTCAATCTGGCGCTCATAGTCGCCAAACAGCAGCTCACGGACCTGCTCCATCTTTTCGTCGGTCAACGTCCGGGACAAGCTCCCGTCTCTTAAGTCATTGAGGGACATCGCGTTCTTGGCTCAAATTCAGTAGACTAAGTACTCTTCAGACGCGAAGACCGCATCTGCCCCGCTCTCATACATTGATGATACTGCATCCTGATGGGATTCCGAAACACTGATGTCGTGTTTTTGGTTTCCAGCCCGGTCGGTCTTGTGAGCGCAGTTCATTTCGTTGGCCGCGACGATCCTTAGTGTTGGCATCATGCTGCCAGTCATAGCGCTCTAACATGTCTCTCTCGCAAGACCAGGGCGAAGCGGCGGCCGTGTCGCTTGGCGCGGCGAAATTTCGCGTTCTTTCAGTTCATTGTCGGCGGGCACTGGGTTAGACAATGGGGAAAGGTTCACAAAGGGGAGTTCTTGCCATGGCCGGACCGCTCGCAGGCATTCGAGTCGTCGATCTAACCCGTATTCTTGCAGGTCCGAGCTGCACGCAGATCCTCGGTGATTTGGGCGCTGACGTCATCAAGATCGAGATGCCGGGCAGCGGTGACGACACCCGCCGGTGGGGGCCTCCCTTCTGGGTGGACGAAAAAGGGGAGGCGACGGCTGAATCCGCCTACTTCTCTTGCGCCAACCGCAATAAGCGATCAATGACCGTCAACATTAGCAGCCCGGACGGTCAGGAGCTTTTGCGCAAACTGATCGCCAAGGCCGATGTGTTGGTTGAAAATTTCAAGTACGGCGGTTTGGCGAAGTATGGCCTCGCCTACGACGACCTGAAGCATGACAATCCCGGTCTAGTCTATTGCTCGATCACCGGATTTGGCCACACCGGCCCGTATGCAAAGCGTCCCGGTTACGACGTCCTGATGCAGGGGATGGGCGGCATGATGTCAGTCACCGGAGCGGCCGACGGCGAGCCACAAAAGTGCGGTGTGCCCATATCTGATCTCATGGCAGGGATGTATGCCGCCGTCTCGATCAACGCCGCGCTCAGACATCGCGAAGTCTCGGGGAAGGGGCAGGCGATCGATATTGGCATGCTGGATACGACTGTCGCAATGATGGCCAATCAAGCCCTCAATTATCTGGCGACCGAGGAAGTACCGCCGCGGTTGGGCAATGAGCATCCCAATATCGCACCCTATCAGGTGTTCCCGACAGCCGACGGGAACATCATCGTTGCTTGCGGTAGCGAGAATCAGTTTCAGCGGCTCTGTCAGATCATGGAACGGCCGGACATTCCCGAAGACCCGCGGTTTACGATCAACAAGCACCGTCTGGCGCATCGCACCGAACTCGTAGACGTCCTCAATCCGATTTTCATGGCCAAACCGTCCAGCTATTGGCTCGTGGAGCTTGAGCAGAACGGTATTTCCTGCGGTCCGATCAACGATCTCGCGCAAACATTCTCCGATCCTCACGTTCAGGCACGTGGTATGCGCCTGGAGGTGGAGCATCCGGCAACCGGCGCTCGCCCCATTGCTTTGGTTGCGAGCCCAATCCGGATGTCGGAGACGCAGGTCGACTATCGTTATGCGCCGCCGTTGCTTGGTCAGCACACCGACGAGGTGCTCAGGGACGTTCTCGAATTGGTTCCCGAGGAGGTTGCAGCACTGCGCGACAAGGGGACGGTATGATGTGTCGAATCCGCAATGGTGCCGCACGTGCTTGCTGCTGCTGCTGCAGATGATGTTGTGCTGGCATGCCGCCTCGTGCACTTCTCGTCTGTCTCGTGGACGCGTGCGTGAGCAGGGTGGAAATTGATGGCTGCAGTGGCATGGCGCCAATGGTTCGGCAATGGTCTGCTGCTGATGTTGTCGCTGCTGTGGGTCGGCTCGGTGGTCCTCGCCATCGAATACGGCACGCGGCATTCGTGGCTGTTTTGGATCGAGCACTGGACCGGCGACTGGCGCACGATGCTGTTCTCAGATCGGCCGAAGGGCCAGCACTCGAAAATTGCCGTCGTCAACGTCACGGAGGAGACACTCCAAGCATACCCCTATCGCACACCAATCGACCGCGACCTCGTCGCGCGTCTTGTTACCACCATTGATGAGGCAGGTGCCGAGGCGATTGCTATCGACTATCTGTTTCTGAAGGCGACCGAGCCGGACAAGGACGAGAAATTGGTCCAGGCCATCCGCGCGGCCAGTGCGCGGGTGGTGTTGGCGGTTGGCGACAAGCGCGTGGAGTTGACCGAGGCACAGCGCGCTTACCAATCAGAGTTCCTGCAGCGTACTGGTGCCGAACCAGGGTTCGCCAATCTGCTGACCGGTAGAGATCGCATCGTTCGCTTCATTGCGCCTCCGGTCGACAAAACGGTTCCAAAGAGCCTGGCCGTCGCCGCGGCCAAACCGGCCGCGGTCGTCGCTGACGGTCCGCGCCGGATTTCGTGGCTGTTGCGGCCGAAGGATGGCAATCAGCGGTTCTTCACGGTGCCAGCCCATCTCCTGGCCGGACCGCCCGACGCAGCGCAACCGGTTGCAGCCGCTGCTCTCGCAAACTTCCTGAAGAACAAGGTCGTTTTTGTTGGTGCAGACCTCGTCGGCCTCGATCGCCATCTGACGCCGCTGCCCTCCTGGGAGAATGACGATGAGATGCCCGGCGTGATGATCCACGCACAGGTTGCCGCCC
The DNA here is from genome assembly GCA_051009955.1 of Hyphomicrobiaceae bacterium. Lineage (GTDB taxonomy): Bacteria > Pseudomonadota > Alphaproteobacteria > Rhizobiales > Hyphomicrobiaceae > Tectiglobus. The sequence goes on from JBPCWB010000039.1 coordinate 5,996, forward strand.
AACTTGTCGACGGGCGAAGCATCACCCGCGTTGATGCTCAGGCGCTGAGAATCATATTCGCGATGCTAGCCGTGATTGGATTCTGGATCGGGCTGCGTCACGGCACGTTCGGGTACAGTCTGTATTTTGGTTCCACCACGCTCGCCCTGGCTGCGATCGACGTCGGTCTGTTCATTGGCATTCGACAGTTCTTGCCATTCGGAGCCTGCCTCGCCGCACTGATCGCAGGGCTCATTGGTGGAATTGCGGTACGACGCCTTGTCGCTTGGGTCGCGATCATTCTGCGCCCGACCTAACCGCGCACTGCAGGCAAATCCGCAGCAGACAGATTGTGAACATTTGCCCGCAAGGATCGGCGCCAAAGTGCTGTGATGACGTACAAAAAGCGCCGTCCGCCCAAATATAAACAAACTGTGGAAATCACCATGGTCGCCTTAATTATTTCACATGGATCGCGACGCGCGGCGGGGGCTTAGAGGGCCGGTCCACTGGAACAGTGCCAAGCGCACTGAGGCTCTGGGGGAGCGTTCCAATGACCGACCAGGCAAACAAACGTCCGGTTTCGACCCGATTGCTCATGATAGCGGACGACACGAATACTCAGAGTTCGCTGGGAGCACCGGTCTATCAACCACTACCACTCGCCCGGGGCGCTCAAGTGTCGATGCATTTGGCCGACGCTGACGATGACACCGATCAATTTCGTGGCACCGGCCCGATCAAAGTCGCGCATCGCGATGTTCTCCCCATCGCCGGCGTGTCCGAAGAGATTGCCGTACGCGGTACGTTCGCCGGCTTCAGTGTAGGTCTGTTCGCGGGCGTCGCCAGCGGCACGATGTTGATGCTGTCGTTAGTGACATCCGTCGGCGCCAATCGGGTCGAATTGGCGGACTTCTCGCCGGAGCCGTTTGTTGTGGGGGAATTGCCGAGCACCAAATCTGCCGATGGCGCAGCATCCAATGGGCGCATTAGCGTTGACGGACGATTGGCCGCCCCTCAGTTCATTCGTGGCAGCAGTGCTTCTGTCGCGGGCGACGGCAGTTCATCGACGCCAGTTGTTGCCCGGTTCGCGGTCGCCGGACTGAAGCTCGATCGGCCCGCCGAGTCGACAATGTCGGAGCTGAATATCGCCGGCGAATTCGGTTCACAAATGGGGCAGAGTAGACCAGTATTGTCGTCAACTCCCGACACGCGGCCACTCGCTCATCCCTTGCTCGCAGAACCAACGGACACCGCGCCACCGAACGGGCAGGCGGCCATAGCAGTCGCCGCAACACAGCAGCGGGTTTCCCCAATTGAGAATGCCGCCGCGGCAGGCGACACTGACGCTCCCGCAAGCAAGTCCGGAGCCGGAAAATCGGTAGCAAAGCCCGCCAAAACGGCGAAAATCGTCAGGCGACGGTTCAAGCCGGCGTCCCGCGGCAA
>JBPCWB010000040.1:0-3988 GCA_051009955.1 Hyphomicrobiaceae bacterium
CGCGCAAGCCGCAGCATGGTCGGCGACGTCACTCCGCATTGCGCCGCTGCGGTCCGCATTGAATCAAGAGCGATGCGGTCCGGATGATCGACGGCGAAGCGGGCCGCTATCGCAAGCTTACGCGGCAACCCCGGCAAGAGTCCCGTCAAGCGATCGATGATGTCGGTCATCTTGTCTTTCCGCAGGTCAGGGATGCCACACGTCGCACCCCGCAATGTCATGACACACGAGATCAAATCAAACACATGTAACATTATTTGACAAAATATTCCAACTGATACATACCTCGCTTCCCTGCGATGTCGGATCATGGATTACCGTCCCATGCCCCATTACTCTGCGTTTTCTCTCCTCACCAATGCATTGACCGGCAACCGCCACTGGCAGCGCGCATGGCGGGACCCGCATCCCAAACCCAGCTACGACGTCGTTATCGTCGGCGGCGGCGGCCACGGCCTGGCAACGGCCTATTACCTGGCCAAGGAACACGGCATTCACAACGTCGCGGTTGTCGAAAAAGGCTGGCTCGGCGGCGGCAACACCGGGCGCAACACCACCATCGTGCGCTCGAACTACATGATGCCGGGCAACACGCTATTCTATGAGCGGTCCCTGCGGCTGTGGGAGAACCTGAGCCAGGACCTCAATTACAACGTGATGATGTCCCAGCGCGGACAGTACAATATCTGCCATTCACCGGCACAGTTGGATGCCGCACGTCGGCGTGGCAACATCATGCGCGGCAACGGCATAGACGCCGAGCTGTTTGATCGCGCCGAAGTCCAGCGCCGCCTGCCGTATCTCGACTATTCGGATGCAGCCCGCTTCCCGGTGCATGGTGCGCTGTTTCAAGCACGCGCCGGAACAGCACGCCACGACGCCGTTGCCTGGGGATTCGCCCGCGGCGCCGACCGCCTCGGCGTCGACATCATCCAGCAGTGTGAAGTCACTGGCTTCCTACGAGATAGCGATCGCATTGTCGGCGTCGAGACGACAAAAGGCCCAATCCGGGCCGCCAAGGTGGGCCTGGCCGTTGCCGGACACAGCGGTTTCCTGGCCGAGAAAGCCGGTTTGCGTTTGCCGATTGAGACCCACGCACTGCAGGCCTTCGTCACAGAGCCGTTGAAACCGATCATTGACAATGTGATCTCGTTTGCAGCTGCACACTTCTACATCAGCCAATCAGACAAGGGCGGTCTCGTCCTTGGCGGCGACATCGACGGTTACAACACTTATGCCCAACGCGGTGGACTGCCGAAAGTCGAAGACTCGTTGATGAGTGCCAAGGCGTTCATTCCCAGCTTGTCGCGGGTCAAGTTGCTGCGTCACTGGGCCGGTGTCATGGACATGTCGATGGACGGCTCTCCGTTTATCACCAAAACGCCGATCAATGGCCTCTATCTCAATGGCGGCTGGTGCTACGGCGGCTTCAAGGCAACACCAGCATCGGGCTGGTGCTATGCGTGGACGATCGCCAAAGATGAGCCGCACGAAGACAACGCCGAATTTCGGCTCGATCGCTTTGAGCGCGGTTACCAGATTGATGAAAAGGGCGCCGGTCCCTATCCGCAGGCCCATTGAGCGAGGTCGATATGCTGAGGATCACCTGCCCGGTCTGTGGCACCCGAGACGAAACCGAATTCACTTATGGCGGTGACGCCACCGTGCGCCGGCCGGACATGGACAATCCCGACACGCCGACCTGGCTCGGCTACGTGTTCAACCGGGAGAACCCGCGCGGGCCGCACGAGGAATTCTGGCACCATGCCCTCGGTTGCCGGCAGTGGCTGATCGTTGAACGCGATACGCTGACCCATGAAATCGGTGACTGCACGTTGGCGCGGGAGAGTTACAAATGACCGGCAGCCGTCTCCCAAGCGGTGGTAGAATTGACCGACGCAAAGCATTTTATATCGACTTCGATGGCCGCTCGCTCGAAGCGTTTGCCGGCGACACGTTGGCGTCGGCGCTGCTCGCCGGCGGCCAGGGCATGGTTGCAAGAAGTTTCAAATACCACCGTCCGCGCGGAATCTACGGCGCCGGCGTCGAAGAGCCCAACGCCCTCGTTCACTTGCGCAGCGGCGATCGCGGTGAACCGAATGCGCGCGCAACAACGATCGAAGCCTATGACGGCCTCATTGCGTCAAGCCAGAACGCCTGGCCGAGCCTGAAGTTCGATGTGGCGGCAGTCAATAACTCCTTATCCCCACTCCTTTCCGCAGGCTTCTACTACAAGACCTTTGTCGGTCCCTTCCGCGGCACCCGGTTCTGGATGCTTTGCGAGCGCTTCATACGCAAGGCGGCCGGCATGGGCACCGTTGAGGGGCTGCCGGATCCAGACACCTATGAGCGGGTCAATGCATTTTGCGATCTTCTTGTCGTAGGAAGCGGTCCGTCGGGATTGAGAGCCGCATTGACGGCGTCGCGTACCGGCGCCGACGTGTTGATCGTCGAACAGGATTTCGAATTGGGCGGCTCGCTTTTATCGCGGCCCGACAGTGATGAAACCGACGTCTGGCTGGGCGAGGTTCGTCGAGAGCTCGCCGGAGCTCCCAACGTCAGAATTCTTTGCCGCACGACAGCGTTCGGCGCTTATGACGGCAATGTCTTCGGTCTTGTCGAAAAAGTCAGCGATCATTTGCCGGAGCCGGTCAACGACCAGCCGCGCCAGCGCTATTGGATCGTCCGCGCGCGCCAGGCCATCCTCGCGACGGGCGCCATCGAACGCCCCATGGTCTTCGGCAACAACGATCTTCCGGGCGTCATGCTGGCCAGCGCATTACGGTCTTACGTCAACCGCTATGCCGTACTGCCTGGCCGCAATATTGTCCTGTCGACCAATAACGACAGTGCCTATCAGGCAGCCATCGATCTTGCCCGCGCCGGCGCCAAGGTCACGCTGTGCGACACACGCAGAGACCCAAGCGAATCGCTGTCCCGGGACCTGGCCGCATCCGGCGTCATCCTCCGCACCGGGTTCGCCGTTCTCGCGGCAAAGGGCCGACGGCAGGTCGCCGCCGCACTGCTGTCGGCGGTCGACAGCTCGGGCCGTGCGACAGGTGAAACATTCGTCGAACAATGCGACACCATTGGTGTCGCCGCCGGCTGGACTCCGGTCGTTCACCTCTGGAGCCAGCGCTTCAAGGCGCTTAAATACGATGAGAGCGCGATGGCGTTCGTCCCCGGCCAGGTGGATGCACCCGTACGTTGCGCGGGCCGAATGACCGCAGCGCAAACGCTTGACGCTCGCATCGCATCCGGCCGCGACGCAGCAGCCCGCGCAATCGCGGATCTTGGTTTGAGCACCAGCACGACCGCATTTCCGGAATTGCCCACTGCGCTCGATGATCCTGGCTGGTCAACGACGCAGCACAGCACCTGGATCATTACGAACGCGGCGGGAAAGCCGAAGGGTAAGGCGTTCGTCGATCTGCAGCATGACGTCAAGCTGTCGGACGTCGACCTTGCGCACCGCGAAGGATACATTTCGGTCGAGCATCTCAAGCGCTACACAACCACCGGAATGGCAACCGACCAGGGCAAAACTTCGAACATGAATGCCCTGGCCCGCATGGCGGAACTGCTGGAGACATCAATCCCGCAAGCCGGGACCACGACATTCCGGCCGCCCTATACACCGATCACGTTCGGCGCCATTGCCGGGCATGAATACGGCGCCCATTTGCGCGCGACACGCTACTCGCCCATTCACGACGTCCACGACGAACTCGGTGCAATTATGAGCGAAGCAGGTGCGTGGATGCGGCCCTGGTACTACCCTGCGGACGGTGAAACGATCCGTGAGGCTTACATTCGCGAAGCGGCGCACGTCCGTGAACATGTCGGCATGGTCGATGTCTCGACACTCGGCAAGATCGCAGTCCAAGGCCCCGATGCCGCAGAATTCCTCAATCGCATCTATGTCAATGGCTGGAAGACTTTGCAGATCGGCCGCCTGCGTTACGGCGTCATGCTGCGCGAGGACGGC
>JBPCWB010000041.1:0-11459 GCA_051009955.1 Hyphomicrobiaceae bacterium
GCTGCCGGATCACCCTCGATCGAGACACTCTCGGGCGCAATCGCCATAATGACACCGCTCCAATGCAATTCGAGCGACTTGCCCGTTTGCACAGCAGCCGCGGCCGCATAGGGCGCAAGTAGGAGCGGTTGCGAAATCGCGCCAAACTCGATTGTGCGGCCGTTCGCAATATCGGTCGCTCTATCGCTGAGGGCTGCGCCTGATATCAAAGGGCAGAGACGCCCTGACGGCGCGCACCATATCCCCTGCACTGAGCCGGGGGCTAGCTCGTCGTAGCTCCGGCCATCGTTGCGCGTCAGGATCTCGGCGAGTTCCTCTGGACCGGGCAGACCATGTGAACTGAGCCAGCGGGCGGCCTTCCCCGCTTCCTCCGCCAATCCCCAAGGCAGGCCGGCACCGCGTGCGGCGCGCTTGCACATGACCTCAATCTCGTTCAGGGAAAACGCCATCAGTTCGCCTCCGCAAGTCGGGGATACGACCAGTCATCGGCATCGCACTTGGCGAGTTCGTGAGGGAAAGGGGCATTCTGAAACATATTGATCCGCACCCAGCGATCCGAACGGGGGTCGAAATGAGTTGCGCCGAAGAACGCCAGCTTGCAGCGTAACAAGTCGATCGGCAACAGCGCGGCCGAGATCGTATTGTCCCGGATCTCAGCATAGGGGAAGCGTTCTGTGATTTGCGCCCGTCGGGCGACGTGCCGGTACTCGGGATGGCGCAGCAAGAAGTCGGCCACGGTCCGCCCACCAACCCAGGTGTTGATATCCCGGTGCATGGCCGCCGCATCTCGACCAGGTGCCAGGGGTTGTTCGTAGGGCTCTACCGGCTCCTCGAAACGTTCGCCGAGGCGCGGTTCGAGTTTCTCTTCCGATACATACCAGACACGGGCCAAGCTATCGGGCGAACTCCAGTCGACCTCTAGCGCCCAGCTGTAGACATTTTCGATGATCGCCTGCAGGCGGTCGAGCGACATAGCTCCGTCAATTGCAAACGCGGCGCTTTCGTCGGCACTCATGCTGTCGGCGAGATCGTCGACGATTTCACCGTAGGGCTCGAGCAGCAGCGAGACCAACTGCTCCTGTCCCTCAATCGAGAGATTGTTCTCTGCCCACTTGTAGAGGCTATCCCACGGCTTTTTACATTCCAATTCACTGCCGGTGACATGCTCTTCCAATCGGGCCAGATCCGCTTTGAGCATAACGAGTTTCTGGAATTGGAATGAATGCTCCGAGCGCCACTGTTCGGCATTCAATCGAGCACGCGCGACGATCTGGCGGAACATGGCGACTGCATCAGCGTCGGCGCCGGCCAGGGCGCGAACGCGGGCGAGCGCCTCCTCGCGTGCCGCAATCCAATTGTTGAACAATACCGGGTGGTTGATGATGAAGGGAGCCAGACCGAGCCCGGTCGAATTGCCAACTCCGAAACGTCGGCGGAGGCTCGGATCAATCGATATCGCCGTCTCAGGTGCGCGCGTGTGGGCCAGGTGTTCAACCATGTCGAGCGTGAATGCACGGATCAGGTAGACCGACAGTAATTCGGCTTGAAACGGCCCGGCCAATTCCGCACGATCGGCAATCGTTTCGCGGTCGGCGGCGCCAAGCTTGCCTGATCCGTAGACAGCGGTTGTGCGCATCAGATAGCCCACTGCCTCTATCCGCTCACGGTCGGGTTGCTGGCCTGAAGCGAGTTTTTCGACAACATGCTCGAACAGCCGGACTGAACGGTTCGCCCGCGAAACACTAATCTCACGATTGGTGACGCGCCCGGCCTCTTGCTTTGGTACGTTCCACGACAGCCGCTCAATATCGTCACGTGTCGGAACTCCGTCGAAAAGCGCAAAGGTCGAGTCCCAGGCATGCGCAATAACTCGATCAGAGCGTTGCTCCGGCGGCAAGTCGTGAGCAAAGCAAGTCAAGCTGTAGGTTCGTTGCGGTCCATGAGCTGAATAGACGGCAACGCCCACCCCCGTGTCATCGATCTCGAATATGGGACGACTAAACGTCCAGCCTTCGCGTTTCATACGGCGCAGGAGAGTGCGCATGAACGATAGGCGGCACTGATGAATAGAGCCCAGACGAGCAAACCGCATGACAATGTCAGGTGATCGCATGGGCAGTTTCGCCGCGGGACTGTGCATGGCAGCCACTGGTCTAACTCCCTCGTTCGCAGGGATTTAGTCGATACAGGACCGTGATTAGCAGAATTTGTTTTCTACACGAGCTGCGTTCGGAGCGGAATTGACCAAACGCAGCATATCCTTCGTTGCAGCTATCGAATAATTAGCACTGTGCAGGTGGCATGGCGGACGACGCGCGCGGCCGTCGAGCCCAGCAGAAAGTCCTGCAGACCTGGCTTGTGCGACGCGACAACGATCAAGTCCGCGTCGATCCTGTCTGCATAATCGAGTATGGTGGAATGGGCACGACCTCGCCCCACTTCGACATGTGCTTTGATATCGGCTTGTGTCGCAATCGCGGCGAGTTCCTTACTCGCGTTTGTCTTGGCGGTCTCAAGAACCGTCTCGGGCGTTTGCACAGTGATGTAGCTCGGTACATCCTCAACGACATTGTAGAGCGTTATCTGTGCCCCATCGTCAGCAAGACGATCGGCCGCTTGTATCATCGCCTGGGCCCGCTCTTTGTGGGATATGTCCACGGGGATTAGAATTCTCTTGTACATGATCGCGTTCTCCTAAGGAGCACTGCTCCTATTTGAAGTTGGCAGGAACGTTGAGCCGGTCGCCGGCTTTCCGCACGGCCGGATTGGCCGGCCGCGCTCAGTCTGTTTGATAGGCATGCCTACGAACCGGCCTTGCCTTTTTCCAGGGTGATACGCAGGGCATCCCAGAGCGAAGGCAGAAGGATCAGGGACACTGGCACCGCGGTTACAACGATGAAGCTCTGCAGCTTGCCGACACCGCCAGTACCGACAGAAATCAGAATCAAGGCCATCAACCCCATTGCCACGCCCCAGAACACGCGGACGACTGTCGAGGGATTGTCGGTCTTCGACATCGAAACTGAGATGACGTAAGTCATCGAATCACCAGTCGTGGCGACAAATATCGTCGTTAGCACCAGGAACAGAAGCGACACGATGAAGCCAAGCGGCAAAGCCTGTGTGATTGCCAAAAGCGCGGCTGGTAGATTGAACCCTTCGAATGCCTTGGACACGGTATTTGGTTCGGCAAGTTCGAGCCCAAGGCCGGTACCACCGACGATCGTGAACCAAAACATTGTTACGATTGGCGCAACGATCGACAACATGATGACGATTGAACGGATGGACCGACCGCGACTGACCCGCGCGATGAACATTGCCATTAGCGGACCATAGCCAAGAAACCAGCCCCAAAAGAATACGGTCCACCATCCGAGCCAGCCCGCGTCGCCGAAGAGGCCGGCATCGCCCCGGTAAAGTGCCATTTGGAAGAAGCTACCAACGTGCGTCGCCAGACCGCTGAAGAAGCTGGAAAAGATGAAGGCCGTTGGGCCGGCAACAATGATGAAAGCAAGAAGGAGTGCACCCAGAACTATGTTGATCCTACTGAGTATCTGGATGCCTTTGTTGACGCCCGTAATCGCCGAGATCGTGTAGAGGCCGACAAGACCGGCAATGACTGTGGCTTGGGTGGTGAAGCCATCCGGAATGCCGAATAGCGCTTCCAAACCATAACTGACCTGAAGACCAAGAAAGCCGATCGGTCCGACAGTGCCCGCGACCACGGCAATAATGCAGGCTGCGTCGGCAAACCACCCGATCGGGCCGGTCAATGCATTCTCCTTGAAAACCGGGTAGAGCAGCGTACGCGGGGCCAATGGAAGGCCCTTTTCATAGTGATAGTACATCAGCATGATTGTCGTCAGGCTGCCAAGAATGGCCCAGGCAAGAAAACCCCAATGCAAATATGATTGGGCGAGGGCATAGGGTACCGCTTCCGCCGTATTCGCCTCAATGCCGGAGAAAAGGGGTGGAACCGACGTAAAGTGTGCCATCGGTTCACCGGCTGCCCAGAACACACCGCCGCCCGCGAGCAACGTGCACATGATCATTGAGCCCCACTGGAAGAGCGTGAACTCGGGCGCTTCCAGGCCACCCATGATCGCCCGGCCACCAGGCAGGATGGCAATCACTAGCCCCATCAAGAATGTCGCCAACAGCAGCAACTGCCAGTAGAAGCCGAAGAATTTCGCTGACCAGGCAAAGCTTGCATCGACAACGGCCGACAGGGTTTCGAGGCTGACCAGCGCAAGCACGCAGAACAGTATGATGAAGCCGCCTGTCAGCAAGAAAATTGGGATATTGACCCCGCTCAGGCCGATTGCTCGTTGGCCCGTGCCTGCTGGAATATCTGTCATTGCAATCCTCCTTGGTCTTCTTCCATTTGATTGCAGCTGCGCGATCTTGCGTCGCGTTCGCCGGTGCGGTTGCTGCAAATTACTTCCCTAACGAGAGAGCACGACCGGCCGGCGCCCTATCGCTGCGAATCAAAACTGCGCTGAAAAAAACGAAGCCAGTTCTCGCCCATGATCCCGGCAACCTCGTTTGCGTTGAAACCGGCACTTTGCAAACCGGACTCAATCGTTCCCATGTCCCGGTTATCCCGGAACCAACTGGGCATATCGGGAAACCCGGCGGCGGTCGCCGAGCCTTCGCCGTAGTCAATCTCCTTGGTCCATCGACCGACGCGCATCCACTCGACCACGCTGTCAGGTTGGTCCTGACAAAGGTCGGAGCCGATGCCGATATTTTCGCTCCCCATCAATTCAGCCGTACGCGCGATCATCGTGCAAAAGCTTTCCAGCGTGCAGGCGGACTTGTCCTTCAGGTGGTGCGGGTAAACCGAGAACCCGAGCATTCCGCCCGACTGACCGAGCGCGCGCAATACGTCGTCGGACTTGTTCCGTAGTGCCGGCTGCCAGAATGCCGGATTGGCATGGGTGATGGCGATAGGGCGCTCTGAAATGTCGATTGCATCGAGAGTCGAGCGCTCGGCGGAATGGCTCATGTCGACCACGAGACCAACTCGGTTCATCTCCTTGATAACCTGCCGCCCCATCCGCGTAACGCCGGGATCCTCGGCTTCGTAGCAACCGGTCGCAAGTAATGACTGGTTGTTGTAGCTGAGTTGCATGAAACGAGCACCGAGTGTGTGCACGATCTCGACGAGCCCGATATCGTCTTCGATCGGCGAGGGGTTCTGGAACCCGAAGAAGATCGCGGTGCGATCGGTCTCTCTCGCTCGTTTAACGTCGGCGGCCGATCGACCATGACAAATGAGTTCGGGGTATTGCTCGAACCAGCGGTTCCATTGCTCGATGTTGAACACCGTCTCACGAAAACTCTCGTGGTAAGCAATCGTCACGTGCACCGCATCCAGGCCGCCCTCGCGCATCTGCCGGAATATCTTCTCCGACCAGTTGGCGTATTGAAGCCCGTCGATCCGCACATGCCGAGTCATGCTGGCCCAACCCGGCAACTGCAAAACGTAGGATATGGATCTCGTCTCTGCACCGGGCCTCACCAAATAGATGGGTTTCTGAACGTGCTCATTGGAAGAGGAAATTGACTATGGACATGCCAGGTAAGTTTAAGCAAAATTAAATTTCTTAAAGAAATTTCAGAAAAATTGAAATATGGCCATCAAGATAGAAATGCTGCGTTGCTTCGTGGCCGTTGCACGAAATGGCAACCTGGCTGATGCAGCGGACGACTTGGCCCGAACGCCGTCAGCTGTCTCGATGATGCTAAAGCAGTTCGAGGAGCACCTTGGCTCTCCGCTGTTTGAATCCGAAAGGAAAAGCAGGCTCACGTCGCTAGGAACATTTGTGCTCGAAGAGGCAACGCGAGAACTCGACAACTTCGAGAGAACGACGAGCTCAATCGAGAATTATGCGCGTGCCAAATCCGGCTTCGTCCGAATTGCGGCCGTTCCATCAGCAGCGGAAATGATCCTGCCAACTGTCGTCCAGAGATTTTGCGGCGACTATCCCAACGTACAAATCGATATTCGGGACATGGACTCGGCGGGGGTGCACCGAGAGCTGATTCGTGAGCGCGTCGATATTGGTCTAGCGAGTGGCGGCGGCGCACTTCCGGAGATCGAGCGCGATGAACTCTTTTCTGATGCCTTCGGAGTCGTTTGTCGGGAGAACCACGCACTGGCGAAGGTTAAACGACCGCTCGCTTGGGATGCGCTCGCCCATTCGACATTCATTGCCAATGGCCTTTGCGCCCAAATTGGCAACGAAACTTTTCAGCGCATTTTTGCAGAATCCCATTTGATGGTACGCAACACCACATCGCTGTTGGCGATGGTCCGCGCCGGTATCGGGGTGACGGTACTACCTCGCCTTGTTGTAACCGGAAGTGATCGCGAACTCATTTTCAAGGACGTCGCTGATCCCGACGCACGCCGTCAGATCGAAGTGCTCCGCCGGGCTCACGCAAAGCTTTCCCCGGCAGCGCAGGCCTTCGAGGATACGGTGCGCGCGGTCGTCAAAAAGTCGTGGCGAAAAAGGCAGACGAAATTTGGCTAGGGGGCAATTGCAACAATCGCCAAAAAGCAATTAGCCGGCTAGCTCATCGTTCCCAACACCGGGCGTGCGGTGAATCAGGAAAAGCTGGCCTTGTTCAACCGGGGACTCGGCGAATTCAGTAATCGGACTAACCCCGGCGTTGGCCAAGCAGGGAGCCACGCGCGATCAGTAGCAGCTTAGCCGGAATGACGTAGTAATCAGTCGCACTGCCGAAACGCATCTGGGCGGCGAACGATTGCTACGTTCGCCGCCCGGCGTTGGTGTCAGGCTGAGCTGTGTGCTAGCGCAGGATCACACATCGACCATTCTGCGCCCGGTACATATTGTCCGGACACGGCTTGACGATCGGGACACAGCGCTTGCCGACACGACGCGTGTTCTTCGGGCACGGCTTGACGATCGGGACGCAGCGCCTGCCGACACGGCGTGTGTCTTTAGGACACGGCTTGACGATCGGCACACAGCGCCTGCCGACACGGCGCGTGTCTTTAGGACACGGCTTGACGATCGGCACACAGCGCTTGCCGACTCGACGTGTGTCCTTAGGACATGGCTTGACGATCGGCACACAGCGCTTGCCGACTCGACGTGTGTCCTTAGGACATGGCTTGATATCCGGCACACAACGCTTGCCGACACGCTTCGAGCCTGTCGGGCACGGACCGGGGTTCGGCTGGCCCGAGATGCACCATAGGCGGGTTGCGATCTTACGAACGCGGTAGCCTCGGCTTCGCGCCCGGCGTGCATCACGTGCAGATCGCGTCGGCTTTTCGGTGCTGGCGCACTGAGGCCGATTACCACCACCCAGCGGTTCGCAGCGTGCACCGCCGTTGTTGCCCACCGGTTTGCGGACGGAGTCCGGACCGCACAGGCAGTAGTACCCCTTGCCACGCTTCGTCAGCTGACCACCGATGCATACGGGTGGCTGTGTTGGCGGCGGCGTGACGCCCGGCTTCCCGCACCACCTGCCGTTCTTCAGGCGCTGCAGCGTCCACTTGAGCTTGCGATAGCGCGGAACCTGGCCCGTTTTGATCGGCCGCATGCCCTCTGGGCACGGCAGGTTCGGATCCACGATTGGTCCCGGCTTGCCGCACCATTGGCCGTTCTTGAGGCGCCGCAGCGTCCAACTGAGCTTGCGATAGCGCGGAACCTGGCCCGTTTTGATCGGCCGCATGCCTTCTGGGCACGGATCGACGATCGGGTTCGGCTTGCCGCACCATTTACCGTTTCGCAGTTGCTGCACGGTCCAGTTCTGCTGCCGATAGAACGAAACGCGGCTGGTCGGGATCGGCCGCAAGTGGCGTGGACATTCGACGATGACCGGCTGGCCACACCACTGGCCACTCGGCAGCCGAATAACGGTCCAACCGTCGCGACGGCGCCGACGAACGGTGCGTGTCGCGATTTCGTTCATATCATGCGGACAGACTTCTTTCGGCGGATCCACAGGGCGAGGTCGGCCACACCACTGTCCGTTGCTCAGCCGGACAAGACGCCAATTGCGCTTGCGCAGAGAAACAACCTGCTGCCTGCGCACCTTACGCATGTTGTCCGGGCAAAGCACTGGTGTTACGCGCGGCGGACGCTTACCACTCGGTCCTTTGTCGCCGCTGTCTCCCTTGACGCACTCATCACCTGCGAACGCATAACCCGGAGGGCAGTCCTTTTCCACCGCGGCAAGCGGTGAGATGCACAGTTGCGGATCCGGAATCTCACCGTCAGCCCAACTCGTATCGTCGAGCGGATCGGTATTGTCCGGTGACGGTGCAAGCGGAGATGCCAGGACTACATCGTTGAAGACTTTGCAGTCCGTACCAGAGATGGTCTCGGCGGCAATTGTCGTTTCAAGTTCCAGGGTCTCCGGAACTCCGACGGGGATGACCACACCAGGATGCGTACAGCTGAACGCTGCTCCAAGCGGGCCGCACAGCCACGGCAGGTTGGCACTGATCGATGTTGGTTCCATCGACAACCAGTCGTCGACCGTAAGTGAACCCGCGAAGACGCCCGGACCGAGGTTGTCGATTGCAACGTCCCATTTACACATCCAGTCACCGGAATCTTGCTGCAGGCACTCCTTGAACGTCTTGGTGATGTTGAGGTTTTGCTCTGATTCACAAGCGGGATCGGGAACCTTGATAGATGCACTATCGTCGTCATCGGTCGGGTCCGTGTTCCACTGCGTGCCACCTGGTGCCCAGCTGATCTTGACGTCATTGGTAATACTGCAGATTCCTGGGTTGAGCGGAATGAGCGCGCCCAGAGTCAGGTCGATGCTTGCACCTGGAGCCAGGAAGGTAGCCGGGCGCCAACAGTTTTGCTGTTCGACACCTGCACCAGGTTTCCAGCAGATCCAGCCACCCGCACCATTGTAACCGGTGAGCGAACCGGCTGGCAGCGGTGCGAAAACATCCTCAAGCAGAAGATCATTGAAGTAGTTGTCCGGTCCCTCGTTAGTCACACGAACTTTGAAAGGACAGAGGTAGCCGAAACCCAAGCTCGGGCATTCGAGCACCGGCGCCCACTTTTCAATTTTGAGATTGGCGCTGAACTCGACGACGGGCGGTGGAAATTCAGGGGGAAGATCCGGAGGAATCGTGTCCGGCGGAAGAATGCCGTAGCCCGGCGGGAAGCCGAAATCACCGCCCGGAATCGGTTCATAACCGGCGTAGTCGGTCTGACAAGGTTGCCAGATTTCGATATCGCCGATGTGGCCGATGGCGGTCGGGTCGCCGAACGTACCGTCGTAGTCGGCAAAATACGTCTGGGTCGGCGGAACGTTCTGAGGCCGGACCAACGCAATGTCGTTGCCCTGGATGCCATGCACGTCTGGTTCCGCAGCCGGAGGCGGAGGTTCAACAGCGACCTCACCGAAACCGATGCCCGGCGCATTGGTGCGCAGGCGATCACCGGTTGACCATAACATGTTGCCGCAGGTCTTCAGGTCGGGAGAACCGATCGCCGTATGCTTGTAGCCGAGAGCGATTCCACCATTGGTGCGGCGGTGCTCGGCCGGCATGCCGATGGCATACTCTTCCTGTTCGGCCAACCAGATGCTCTCGGTCGCCGGATCGTCGGGGCTCTCAAGGCGATAGCGAACAACAGCGCTTTTGCCGTCTTCGGCGAACGCGGTGTAGCTGTAGCTGCCCTTTTGTGCGCCGCGTTGGGCGAGATACATGCGACCCTGTTTATCGAACAGCATATCGGTGATCGGGCCGTCGCCGGGCAGGTCGGTGACATCGAGTTCCCAACCGGCATCGCCAGCAAAGCTGCCGTCATCATTGAGGCCGATGGACCAAACCTGATGGCCACCGGCGACCGCGTAGTAAAGCCGGCCGTTGTGGACGGCCATGCCGTAGACCATGCGATCATTCTGGGTATAACCCCACGTCGCCGGGTCTTCAGTGTCGAATGCTGCGTTAGTGATATCCATCACGTTGCCATCGTCGGCAACCGGCGCGAGCCCCTTTGTTGGACGGCCGGTGACACCGTGATCAAATGAGTCGACCAGCACACCACTGCTGTCGATGCGATGGATCATGCCGGTGTCGAGGTCCGACGCATAGAAATGCATTGAGGTCTTGTCGAAGACGACATCACCAACACCGGGTCCGCTGTTGCCCGGCAATGTGGCGAACAACCCGACAGTGCCGGTCGCTCCATCGACCTTGAAGATCGAGCCGGCGTTGCCATTGCCGCCACCGCCGAACATGCCTTTCATCCATTGGGCCTCTGCATGACCCTTTTTGAGACGGATGAACTTGGTCGGATCGGCGGGATCAGGGCGGACAATGTGGATGCCGAAGGCTGACGTCGCGCCGAGATAGATGTTGGGCGTTTCGGTGCCGAGGCCATCATCGAGACCGACGGCAAAGACCTGGCCGATGTCCTTCGCCTTAATCGCTTTCTTCGTTGCAGGCGTGACCAGCTGACCTTGTGGCGGCCCGCCAAGAGCGCCGAACGACAGGATCTGCGCGGAAGGGCCTTCCGTATTGATGAAGAAGCTGTCGAGAGGATCGGCGACAGGCGCTGCTCCGGTCGGAACAAAGCCGGAAAACCCGGTAACGACGGCATCGCCGGGTACGAGTACACCATCTTGGGCGCTGGCCGGCGAAAGGCTCGAAAACAGAAACGAAACGGCCAAAAGTCCCGCCACGGCGTCAAATGCCATGCGGGACACCTGCGAGGTCCAGGCTGATGCCGACACGGCACCGCTCCGGGAACGAGATTGGTCGGTTGGACCGCTGGTATGTGGTCCAGGGCAATGGGCCGGGCCGCCGTCATCACGCGACAGGCCTTCTAAATGTGCTTGCATTATTACCTCCTGATGCATGCGGCGGCAGGGGTCTGCCATCACATACTGGGTCGCGCCCGCGTGGAGAAAGGTTCACCGGCGCAGGCAATTGCGGGTTAACGCAAGATCGTGACGGCTGGCATCCGCCAATGCGGAATGTTGAATAAAACCGCCGCCCTTTGCGACCTCATGCGGCCATTGTAGTCCTCAAATGAGGGTTCACCAACTCGCCGGCTGCCGCGCAATCCGGCCTGCCTGAGCCAAGCACGGAGGCCCGATCTACCAACAGCATTTCAACGCTCACCATCAGTTCACACGCGGTGTTCGACCTCGCAAATGACTTCAGATTCCGAATACCTTTGGAGCAGCCACCAGCGCGGCGGCGCCAATCGGAACCCCATATGGCACTTTGCGAGCGTCCCCCAAGTCAATAATTCGCTCCAGGATGACCGCCCTGGCGGCTACGCCACGCCAGAGATCAGCATACTTTCTGATAAGCAAAATCAAGATGGCAACCAGCGCTCCGATGAGAGCGACATGAAACAGGAATGGAAGAATGAGGGCAGGGCCCATCCACAGCGATGTCGCTGACATGAACTTTACGTCGCCTCCTCCCATCCAGC
>JBPCWB010000042.1:0-2535 GCA_051009955.1 Hyphomicrobiaceae bacterium
CCGATGTTGCCAAGATCGTGACAGTCCATCGGTTTGGCTACGTGCTTTCGCTGAGCAAATGAGTAGTGTTCCGTGTCAGAATCAGGCGGACAGACGACTGGGTCGCTAGGTGCGATGTCTCTGGCTCATCGTAACAGGCTGGGGGACTACGACGACGAATAGAGAAGGGCGTGATTCGAACAGCGCCGATCAGTCGGAACACCCCTTGACAGGTGGCCAGTCCAGTCGGCCTGCATTATTGACCTCGATGCTCTCTACGAGGGCTCAGGTTGCCCACAGCGATCACATGGACCGCCGCGGTGTAGCATGTTCAATCTGGCATGATTCCGACACACAAGGTTTCTCGGATGCGCCACAGGTCATGTGGCGGCGCTTCTGCTGTTGCTCGCGTCCGAGAAGCGCCACGGCACGAATTCGCGGAACGTGGGGCTCGTATCAGGCGCCGATACGTGATCGCACTTGCGGTCGGCTGGGCGAGTGCCCGTACGGTCGGACGGCGTCCAGCATTTGGGGGGCAAGGTCAATGGGCACGGTAAGATGCATCATGAGCTGTTGATCCCGGCAACGGATGGTGCGTGCCTTGGTTGGCATCCGGCAGCGAACGTCTCGATGATGATCATGCGCCCGCCGCAGTAGGGACACGGCCGCGGGAGAACCTTAGGATCGTCGGCAGATGCCGGCTCAGGCGCCTCGGGCTCACTCTCCGGCGCCGGCACGTCCAGCAGTTCTCTTGCTCTGGCGACATTGGCGGCTCGGTTGCCATTGGCGACGAGGCCGTAGTGGCGGATGCGGTGAAAGCCTTTCGGCAGGACATGTGAGAGTAAGCGCCGAATGAACTCATCCGTGCCGAGCTTCATGGTCTACCAACGCTCGGTATGGCTGGCGCGGTAGTCCTTGTAGCGCAAGAGATAACTACGCACGGCATCAGGGCCGCCGAACGGACGCCTGGCGTAGACGATCCATTCGGCTTTGCGCCGTGGCCGCAAATACCGCGCGAACTTGTCCGGTTCCGCCAGGTCATGCCGGCGCAGCGTCACCTTGAGCAGGAACTTGACACCGGACATGATCCGGTTGCGATTGCAGATGCTCGCCCCGCTCTCGATCAGGTGCAGCTGGAACGCCTTGACCTCGTCGGCGCTTGCGGTCTCCGGCGATCGCCCAAGAAACGCGGCGAACCGCTTGCAGCTATGGATATGCGAACGCTGTGCATGTGGGTTCAGATTGCGCGCCGACATGTCCGCAAACATCTGTTCGCGCAGTGGAGTGGTGGCTGTCTTGGATGTACGCATGGAATGTTCCTTCCCATTGGGGTTGATGGAGCTTCCCAGTGTTCAGCGTCGGCCTGCTCTTCACGCCGACAGTCAGCTCATTCGGTAAACCAATCGCACAAAGCCCGTGCCCCGCAACAAGTATCGCGACAGCGATTTAGTGCGCTGGGTTAACCCCGTCAGGGATCCTGCTCGCTGGCGACGCAATCAGGTGAAAAGCGGACGTGCTCTGGCTAAAGTGAGCTTGACGGCTTGTGACCCCAAGCGGTCCTGAGTGGTTGCAGCACGGCGGGTCGCGGCGACGGCAGCTAAGATCAAGCTGCAGACATCACCGGACGGTCGGCGTGCGGCGTCATCTCGCTCAGCTGTCGTGTCGGAACTTGCTTCAGAAGCCGAAGCACCGGTGCCTTTTGGCGCAGCCGCAACGCTCAAATTAGTTTCATGAAGGTTCGATGCGTGCGTTGCCCGCTAAGCAGGTTCAATAACGAGGGGTTAGAATCGAGGTTGTGGTTTTATTTTTTCCGCTTTTTGCGTGCGGCGTAGCGAGCGTCACGGATCGCCTTTTGCTCGGCATCACGCGCAATATGCTCTTGTAGCTCTCGCTCGCGAGCCGCAGCCCGCTCCGCTTCTGCTCGCGCCTCAAGCTCGGCGCGCTCTTCCTCTGCAAGTTTCTTGGCGGCCTCTTTTTCTAGAGCCCGTGCTTCTCTTGCAGCAGCGATTTCCTGTCTCTTGGCCTGGCGCTCTTTGACAACTGGATCGTCAGGTCCAGGTCGCGCCTTGAATTTTTGAAGAAGCGCTTTTTTGGCTTGCTTGGAATCTTGCAGCCGCTCGGTCAGGTTCTTGTCATTGAAGGCTCTCATGTTTCTCCGATGTTCGTCTTGCTAAATGTAGATCAATGATAACGTCACGAGATCAGGTTGATGTGCTTCTATGATCGAGTGATGCAGCGACCGAGAACAATTCCGACCTGAATACTGGGTCCAGAAAGACGCGCGAGTTAAGTCGCAAACTGGATACCTGCCAGCTAGAATGAGTTGGAACTCATTTCAGCTGAAGCTGCAACGCTTCTCAGCTGAAGCTGCAACGCATCACACAACATAGCAGCACGAACCGACTAAGTCGTGGTCGCTGCCGAAGTGCCGCAACCGCACGCAACTCTTAGGATGGCGTGAATGTCTGGTTCACTTGTCTGTCGATTCGCATTACAACGATCATGAAAGATACCCCATGCACAACAGATTGAAGATGCGACGAGATGGTGTACGTG
>JBPCWB010000043.1:0-3701 GCA_051009955.1 Hyphomicrobiaceae bacterium
GGCATCAATTTCCCTCTCGCCATGGAAGGGGCCCTCAAGCTCAAGGAGATTTCCTACATCCATGCCGAGGGATATGCGGCAGGAGAGCTTAAGCACGGGCCAATTGCTCTGATCGACGAGAACGTGCCCGTCATTGTCGTGACACCGGATGACGACCTGTTCGACAAGACAATCTCGAATGTCCAGGAAGTCGCCGCGCGTGGCGGCAAAATCATCTTTATCTCCAACGCAGAGATTGAGAAGGCCGGATGTCCGATCCATGCCGGTCTCAGTGTTCCAACAGCCCATGATTTCGTGAATCCGCTGCTTTACACGGTTCCCGTGCAACTCCTCGCGTATCACACGGCGGTTTTCATGGGCACGGACGTAGACCAGCCGCGGAATCTGGCGAAATCAGTGACCGTGGAATAGGCTGCACACCATATATCCCCGGCTTGTCCAGTCATGCATTTGCCGGAATTTTGCAGTTGTCGTAACATCTCGAAATATCTGTTTCGCAGTGATTCGGGGTTGAAATGAGCTTTTGGGCACGCGTCGGCGCCGTTTGTGCGTCATCCGCGATGATGTGCATTCTGTGTTTAGGAACCGTGGCGCAGGCCGCAGGTGAACTCGATGCTGCACGGCAACTGGCAGATAGCGGCAATCACGCCGCGGCAATCACCGCTTATTCCAAGTCGCTGAATTCCGGTTCGTTGTCGACAGACGACACGGCAAAGGGATTTTATCTGCGCGGTGTCAGCTATGCAAAATCCAGCAAGAACCCACAGGCGATTTCCGATCTGACGAATGCACTTTGGCTCACCGGCTTGTCGAAGGACGAACGCGCAAACGCCTATCGCATGCGCGCCGCCGCCTACAAGGCCAGCGGTCTTGATGCAAAGGCATCGGCAGACTTGAAACGTGCGGGTGGGGCACCCCAGCCTGACCCCGCCGCCGGTTTGACCACGACGGTTGTTGCCGCGGAACCGGCCAAGAAGGTTACTCCGGCCAAACAGAAGGTTGCCCCAGCCGAAACAGCCGCCATAGTTTCAGACAAGACGTCCTGGCCAGCCCAGACCGAAACCACCACCGCCAAGACGACCAAACCGGCCGCCGCGACTTCTTCTGCAAAGTCCGCAACATCCACAGCCTCACCCGGGTCAAACAGCGCAGTATCGAAATTCTTTAGTGGAATTTTCGGCAGCGGTTCGACGGCCACAACATCGCCTCCCGCCAAAGCCGACACGCCGACCGTCAAGGCTGAAGCCGAACAAACGGTCGCAGCCGTCTCTTCATCCCCGACAACTGCGGTGTCCAGCTGGTCGTCAGAGACCGAAACTGCTCCCAAGAAACCCGCCAAGCCTGCCAAATTGAGCAAACCGGCAAAACCGGTAACGACAAACTGGAACACAGCCGCCACCAAGGTCAAAGTAACAGCCGCCAAAAAGGCCAAGCCCGCCGCAAAGAAACCGGCGGCCAAAGCAGCCAAAAAAGGCCGGTACAACGTCCAGATCGCCACGGTGCGTGAAAAGACCGCCGCAGAAACGATTCTGCGGGACGTAGCGAGCAAGGCTCCCAAGGCACTTGCCGGTCTGCGTCCCTCAATCGACGAGGCCGTGGTCGGCAATATGGGCACGTTCTACCGCGTACGCGTCGACGGCCTGCCGACGCGGCAGGCATCCGCCAATCTGTGCAAGGTCTTGCTTGACAGCGGTCACGATTGTTTCTTGATCGGGCGTTAACAACATCCAATTACCGTGGCATATGGGTGCTCGTATCATGTTGGGTGCGTGAAGGATTGAACACGCATGCTCTGTGTTGCGGGATCATTCTGCAGCCGGGCGGCAGTGGTGACGAATGGCAAGCAAGAAGCAGACGCAGACCGACAAGGCAAAACCCGGCGAATCCGGTTCGCACGGCCTGGCGGATCTCACCAGCGGGGGCACACCTGCGCCCCCGGCTCGCTTCGGGACCCGCTTCCGGAACTATTTCCTGACCGGCCTGGTCATCGTCGGGCCAGTAGGAATTACGCTCTATATCGGCTGGTGGTTCATCAATGCCGTGGACGGCTGGGTCAAACCGTTCGTACCAAGCATTTATAACCCGGATACGTATCTTCCCTTTGCGCTACCGGGCGCCGGGCTTGTCTTTGCCATTATCGGTTTGGCGATGATCGGCGCGCTGGCCGCAAACCTGTTGGGCCGTACGGTCATCAGTTACGGCGAACTGTTCCTCGGACGCATGCCCGTCGTGCGCAATCTCTACAGCGCCCTGAAGCAGATTTTCGAAACCGTCCTCTCGCAGAGCAATACCACTTTTCAGGATGTCGGGCTGATCGAGTATCCGCGCAAGGGTCTCTATGCCATCGTTTTCGTTTCAACGGAGACCAAAGGTGAAATCGACGACCGCTACGAGGATCAGGAATTCCTGAGCGTGTTCCTGCCGACCACGCCAAACCCGACATCGGGGTTTCTTCTGTTTGTCCCGAAGAAGGATGTCACCATTCTCGATATGAGCGTCGAGGAAGGAGCAAAACTGGTGATTTCGGCCGGCCTCGTCGTGCCCGAGCATCAGGAGGAACTTGCTGAACTCGCCGAAGCACAACGGGCAAAGGACAATAAGGACGACAAGGAAAACGCAACACCGGTGAAGCGCGATCGCCCTGCCGCCTAGATGTGAATTTTCAGGACGTTGTCCATTCGGTCCGACCGAGAGAAGCTGACGTTGCTCAACCTCAGTGATTCCCTCGGAGAACCGAATGAACGTCCACAAGAATGCCCGCCTTACGCCGAAAGGTCGAGAGGCCATGGTCCGTGACGTCACGGACCATGGCTTGACGCAGGCCGAAGCCGCATGGCGTCATCACACAACGGCAAAGACCGTTGCCAAGTGGGTTCGGCGTTTCCGCGCCCACGGTGTGCAAGGCTTGCAGGACCGTTCGTCCAGACCTCATTCATTGCCAAGCCAAACACCGCTTGCCACACGCGATGCCGTCGAGGCGTTGCGCCGTGATCGCCACACCCAGGATCAGATCGCCATGGAACTCGCGCTATCGCGTTCCACAGTCAGTCGCATCCTCAAGAGCCGTGGCCTGAGCCTGCTAAGCGCACTGGAGCCAAAGGAAGCACGGCCACGCTACGAACGTGAAACGCCGGGCGAGATCATTCACATCGACATCAAGAAACTCGGGCGCTTCAACCGGGTCGGGCATCGCATCACGGGCGAGCGGGCCAAACAGAGTAACCAGCGAGGGAACGGAACCGCGCCAGGGTGGGAGTATGTTCATGTGGCGATCGACGACCATTCCCGCGTCGCTTTCAGCGAGATCTACCCGGATGAGAAAAAAGCGAGTGCTGTCGCCCACCTCAAGGCGGCGGTCGATTATTACAGACGTCTCGGCGTCCACGTCACACGGGTCATGACAGACAATGGCGGCTGCTACAAATCCCACGCCTTCCGCGATGCCTGTGCGGCGTTGAGCATCAAGCATATCCGTACGAAGCCGTATACGCCGCAAACCAACGGCAAGGCTGAGAGGTTCATCAAGACCGCACTCAACGAGTGGGCCTATGCGACGGCCTACAATACTTCAGAGGAAAGAAAAGCCGAACTGCCACGCTGGGAACATCTCTACAATTGGCACCGCCCGCACATGGGTATAAACAAGGCCACACCCATCAGCCGCCTCGGCATAACCGGGAACAACCTCTTGAAGCTACACA
>JBPCWB010000044.1:0-3567 GCA_051009955.1 Hyphomicrobiaceae bacterium
TTTGTAATCACTATAGTTCACGACCGGTGCCGCACGCCGGCACACACTAAGTTTGATCTAGATCAACGATCACGTGTGAAGCGTTTGACACCTTCGAGAAGCGGACAACACTGCTGAAGACATGACCGGCAACATTGCCTGAGCCGCGTAAAGGGAGGCAGCTGACGTGAGTGTGGCATTCCTGAAAGCAATCGCGATTGTTATATTGGCACTGGTCGGCGTCTGGATTCTGACGTGGAGCCTGATCGACCAGGCCTCCATCGGAATGACGGTCCTTGGACTCGCGGCCTACGCTATCGCATGGGTTGCAGGGCTGCTCATCGCGCAATAGCCACCATCTGTTGCCAGACCGGACAAATGTCCCGGCCCAATGCTGCTCCGCCAATCGATGGCGACGCTGGCAATTCACGCGCGCCTTGTCAGGTTGCCGAAAGTGCGTGACAAGTCCCCGCGACGCAATCTGTGGCCGGCGCGGCACAGCAGTCCAACGAAGATGGACAGAGCATCTAATCAAAGAAATACAAGTGAAGACTTGAGGTTGTTGTCGCTGAAATTCACAACTCCGTTGAGGTTGATTCAGCTCGTCAACCATTTATCAGCGTTGTGAATGATATTGAAACGCTCATGCTGAGAGTTGCCGGACCCTATCGCCACCATGTTTGGACGCTTTCACGAATTCTTGCTGAAGCTCGTCCTCGCGAGCGTGTTGCTGACGTTCGCAGGTTCCGTTGATGCCCAAACGGTCACGCAGGAATTCGACAAGGTGCAGATCAACGGCGGTGAGACAACAACGCTGAAGATCACGCTCGACAATACGTCGGGGCCGACGGATCTCGTTGTTGCCAAATTGAAGAATGAAATCGCTACATTGGATGCGGACCAATCTCACTTCAGGGCCGTTTACGTCGAGAATAGCCTTTCATTCGACAGTTGCGGCGCTGCCGCCGCCTGGAACGAACAAACCGAAGATTTAGAATATGGCGAATTAACTACCGTTCTCGAGAACATCACCGTCGCAGCCCGAAGTGAATGCATTATTGCGCTGACCTACGGAGCCAGAATCCAGTTTCCCGAGGATTACCCTGAAAACCCGCCTCTGGTAGGAAGCCCCCCACCCCTCGATCTCGACGAAACGTTTCAGTCTCGTGTCCAGCTTGATGGCAGGTCGAAAGGAGGCGTCGCGAGCGTCGACGTCATAAACGGCGCGCCCATCATTACAGAACCCGGCACTGGCGCAGATGCCTATGTGACGGTCACCGAAGGCGACACAAACATCACAACCGTCAAGGCAACCGACCCTGAGGGTATGGCAATAAGATACCTCTTGCCGAGTCACAACGCCGGCGTGTTCGGCATCGATGTCGCCAGTGGTGAATTGGTGTTCCTGCAACCGCCCGAAGTCGTCGGCAAGCCTGTCGAACTGAATATCGTGGTTCAAGCCGATGATGGCTACGGTGGGCACGACATTCAGACAATAAACGTCACAGTGACTCGCTCTAATTTTCCACCCGTCATTACAAGTGACGGCGGCGGCGAGACCGCGGCCATCACGATCGCCCAACAGACCACACGCGTGACCACCGTAAAGGCCGACGACCAGGACGGTGACGCACTGACCTACAGATTGAGCGGCGTCGATTCCGGGGCATTCACTATCGACGCATCCAACGGCGTGCTCGCTTTCAGGTCGCCTCCGGCCATGGATGACCCGCAGGACGACGACCGCGACAATGCCTACGAGATCATCGTCACGGTCGACGACGGTTTTGGCGGCAGCGATACGCAGACCATCATTGTCACCTTAACGGAAGAGAACCTGCCGCCGGTCATTACCCGGGAAGTCGACGATATGACGACTTATGTATGGGTGTTGGAAGGCGGAACCTCTGTCACAACCGTCAAGGCGACCGATCCAGACCACGACCCGATCAGCTACCGCACTTCAGGCGGCATGGACGAGAGCCTGTTTACGATCAACAGCTCGACCGGGGAGCTACGGTTTCTCTCGCCACAACCAGCCAAAACTGACTTCTATGTCGTAAGAGTGGAGGCCGCCGACGGTAAAGGCGGCACCGACTGGCAGCGATTCGCAGTGGCCGTGTTCGAACGCGGTCCCAACATGCCGACGCTGACGATCTCGGGACCGGAGAAGACGGAGGGGCCGTTCGTCGCGACATTCACATTTTCCAAACCCGTCTCGCATTTCACGACAACGGACATACTTGTCGACAATGGAACACTGTTCGATGATTTCACCGACACCGGTGATGGTACGTCCTATACGGTGACGATCAATCCAATTGATCCCGGGCGTGTAACGGTCGATGTGCCAGAGGGTGTCGCCAAAGCACTCGAGGGCTGCTTTCCCAATGCCGCAGCCGACACGCTTATTGTCGACTATCGCCCCGATCGGGAGAGAACCGAGCGCACGCAGCGGATCGTGCGTAATTTCCTCAGTCGCCGCGCAGACCTGATCACGCTCGCCGAACCCGATCTGGTGGAGCGGTTGCGTGGCCGCAGCCTCACGCGACGGCATTCCGTCAAACTCAACGGAACAGAAGACAATAACACATTCGCTTTCGCGACCGGACTGCAGCAGTTACTTGCGACGTCCCGCACCAAGACGACGACTAACGTAGCTGAGCTTCGTCGGTCGATACTGGTGGAGCAGCCTGCCATTGACAGTCCGGTCGGACACCACGGCGAGTTCGACATTTGGGTCGAAGGCACCTGGGCGCGGGCCGCCGATGATCAATCCAGAAGTGATATCGGATTGCTCTACGTAGCGGCGGAGTATCGGATCGGCGTCGAGTTTGCAATCGGCATTCTCGGCCAAATGGACTGGACGGACGAACGTGACAAGACCGACGGTTACGATGCGTCTGGCGCCGGTTGGCTGATCGGGCCGTATATCGCCGCGCGTTTTGACGAGACTCTCTTCTTCGATGCGCGTATCGCAAAAGGTCGTGCGAACAATTCGGTCAGCCCCTACGGGACCTACAGCGACGACTTCGCTAGCGAGCGGATGCTGGCCAAGGCACAGCTCTCCGGGCAATTCGATTTCCAAGACTCGACCATAGCACCGGAACTGACCGTCATCTATTTCGAAGAACATCAGAAGGCCTACGTCGACGCCCACGGATCGCGTATTGGCGATCAAAATGTCTCGCTTGGGCGTCTGACGTTCGGACCCTCATTTTTCGGTAGCTTCGACATTGGGAATGGCCTCTTGTTCAAGCCGCATCTGAAGGTCAAAGGAATCTGGGACTTCGACAAGGATGATGCCGTCGACCTCGAAACCGGCCTGCCCATCGACAGCTCTCACGACCTGCGCGCGCGCGCGGACTTGCGCATGTATGTCGCCAGCATCAAAGGCTGGGAGTTTGCGGCGGACGGCTTCTACGACGGGATCGGCGCAGACGGCTTCGAGGCCTACGGCGGCAGCGCACGCATGACGGTACCGCTCCAACGCCTTGGTTCGAAGATACTGGATCGGCCCATCGAGCCGCATGACGGCCACGAATTCGATCGTCCACTTCCGTTCCGTTTGTTGGACCAGTAGACGGA
>JBPCWB010000045.1:0-4433 GCA_051009955.1 Hyphomicrobiaceae bacterium
AGCGCGCTCGCAGCAACGTCCGCGCATTCGATCTTTCGCAAATATCCGGGTTTCAGGATTCCCGGCGCCAAGGTTGAAATGATTCACGATAAAGGCGTGACCCTTGAACTGATCGTGAATTGCGGCCGCGGCAGATATGGCATTTTGATCGTCTCCAAAGCGGAGCGCCTCATCTGCGGACCAGACCACCGTTGTGTACCCCATCTCGATCGCGCCGTGCAGCGCCTATGCCGCTGAAATCATCCTGCTGCGCCAACACCGGGATTTCGGATTGATAATCAAATCGCGATTGGCCATCGGTCTCTGATCACCGTCTCCACGTCCGGCGCAATTAGAGATGCAGGAGCAGCCTCCAGGATCTCGTTCTTACGAATGATCGCCTGTTGGATCAGATCGGGCCGGTTCCGTTCTTCCCATTCCTTCGGGCTGGATCGATCAGCGAGATCGGGATAGATATACTCCGACTGCATCACGCGCAGTGTCTGTTCCGAACCCAGGTAGTGTCCCGGGCCCTCGAGACAGACCTTTTTCATCACCTCGATCCCGACACTGTCGTCGTCGACCTCAATGCCGCGCACACAGCGTTGCACCTGCCCCAGAAGATCGTTGCCCAAGACTAGCGACTCCAGGCTGAATCCCAGCAAGGATGCATGCATGCCGACGGCCTCGTAGACCATATTAAGCCCGCTGAGGCCGGCCATGACATTCGACATCCCCTGTTCCCAGCCCGCCTGCATGTCCGGCAGCTTGGCATCGGCAATGCCGGCAGCGGCCCCGCCCGGAAGATTGTAGAACCGATGCATCTGGGCGCAGCCGGCAGTGAGCAGTGCCTGTTCGCCCGATCCTCCTGACATCGCCCCCGTGCGCAGGTCCGAGACGAACGGCCAGGTTCCGAAGACAGCCGGATGACCTGGCGCAAGCGCATTGACGTAAACCACGCCGGCCAAACACTCGGCCACGGCCTGCACGATTGCCGTCGCTAGTGGTGCCGGAGCTGTTGCGCCAGCCTGGCCCGCCGACAGCAGCAGGATCGGCATGCCGGCACGGATACAGGCTTCCATGGTTTCGCAACTCTCAGTCGCGAATTTCATGGGCGGAACCACGAAGCAGTTCGAGTTTAGAACAAAGGGCCGCGCACGCCATGCCTCTTCACCCCCCGCAATGAGGTGCAGGAGGTGCACGCATTCAGCAACGTTGCCGAGCTCCGCAATGCTCGTCCCGATGTGTTTGCGCGTGCCGGCGCAACTGGCGTAGATCGTGTTGATATCAAGTTCCAGGCTGTCTGCCACATCGCGGCAAACCATGGGACGTTGAAAGAAATGCACGTTGTCGAGTGCCTCTGTCAGACAGGCGGCGTCGAAGAGATCCTGGGTCGTGCATTCCCGATAGCGACCGTTCTCGACATCGACCAGATGAACCGCCGCGCCGGCCGTCCCGAAATGCACACGCTGGCCACTCAAGACGAGATCGAATTGTGGATCACGCCCGTGCAGCGTGACGTCACGCGACGCAACACTCAGCATGTCCTCGACGAGGGCCCGGGGAAATCGCAGCCGCCCGTCGTCGCCGAGTTCGGCGCCGGCCGCTACGAGGGTTTCTCGACCGGACGGCGGCGCATCCGCCAGTCCGATAACTTCAAGCGCATCGAGCGCTGCGAGATGAATCCGTTTGGCTTGTGCTTCGGTCAGTGCGCGATACTGGCCGCCTTCGAGCCCCGGCCGGACCGGACGCTCGTGCGCCGCCAGACCGGCCGCACGGGACGCCAGCCGCGCCGCGCGTCCCCCACCCTTTCGACGACCTTCCGTCGAGGATTTCAGTGCTTCGACCATGTGGGCACCCTTGCCTCTGACGTGCGGTCTGCCGCGTTTTGTCGATGTTGTCGTCCCTCTTCTCAAGCTTCCTATCAGACCACACAAGCAACTGCGCGGCGCCAACCGACAACTCCTAATGGTGATCCGACACTTTGCGTCCATCCGGAAGTGGATTGGATCGAAAAGGCAGTCTGCGACTTCTCGGACTTTCCTCGAATCACACGAATTGGTCGCCTATGCACAAGCAATGCGCTCGACTATTGTGTTGCGCTGCCCGGAAAAGCATCAGGAGAATGCAATGACCGACCTGCCTTCGACTGCGCGCGTGGTAATCATCGGTGGTGGCGCGGTTGGCATATCCAGTCTGTACCACCTTGCAAAGTCCGGTTGGATTGACTGTGTTCTCTTGGAGAAGAACGAACTGACGGCCGGCTCGACCTGGCACGCTGCCGGCAACGTACCGACGTTCTCGTCCTCCTGGTCGATCATGAATATCCAGCGCTACTCCACGGAATTGTATCGCGGCTTGGCCGATGCCGTGGACTACCCGATGAACTACCACGTAACCGGTTCAATCCGTTTGGCCCATTCAAAGGAACGGATGCAGGAATTTCGTCGCGTCGCGGGCATGGGCCGGTACCAGGGCCTGGACATCGAGATCCTGTCGCCGAACGAGATCAAGGACTGGCATCCGTTTACCGAAACGCACGACCTGACCGGCGCGCTCTATGATCCCTGTGATGGCGACATCGATCCCGCTCAATTGACTCAGGCATTGGCCAAAGGCGCACGAGATCTCGGTGCCAAGATTCAACGATTTTGCCCCGCGACCGCAGTACGGCGCGAAAACAGCGAGTGGGTCATCACGACGCCAAAAGGTGAAATTCGCTGCGAGTACGTCGTCAATGCGGCCGGTTACTATGCCAAACAAGTTGGCGAATGGTTCGGCCGCCATATCCCGATGGTCGCGATGAGCCATCAATACATTCTGTTCGAGGAAGTCGAAGAGATCAAAGCATGGAGCACGGCGAAGGGACAAAAACTGCCACTGCTCCGTGACGTCGACTCATCGTATTATCTGCGCCAGGAAAAGTACGGCATGAATCTCGGCCCTTATGAGCGCAATTGCCAGGCCCATTGGACGACCCCCGACGACCCCATGCCCGAAGACTTTTCCTTCCAGCTCTATCCCGACGATCTCGAGCGGCTCGAATGGTATCTCACTGATGCCATGGAGCGCGTGCCATTGCTCGGAAAGAGCGGACTAAGCAAAGTCATCAACGGTCCGATCCCTTACGCACCCGACGGCAATCCACTCGTCGGTCCTATGCCCGGCGTCCCCAATGCATTTGAAGCGTGCGTATTCACGTTTGGAATCGCACAAGCAGGCGGCGCTGGAAAAGTCCTGGCCGAATGGGTCACCGAAGGGTCGACCGAGTGGGACATGTGGTCGTGTGACCCGCGCCGCTTCACCGCCTTTTGCGACGACACCTACGCCAAAGCAAAAGGTATGGAAGTCTATGGCCACGAATATGCGATGCATTTCCCGCATCATGCCTGGCCAGCCGGGCGCGACAAGAAACGATCGCCCGTGCACGACCGCGTCGTGGGTCTCGGCGGTCAGATGGGTGCCTACAACGGTTGGGAACGCGCAAACTGGTTTGCCGAGCCGGGCGATGACACGTCCGAAGAAGCCACCCAGACGTGGCAGCGCTCCGGCCCCTGGGAGCCGCGCGTGCGCGCAGAGTGCGAGGCGGTCCGCGACGGCGTAGGTGTGCTTGATCTGCCTGGCTTCTCGCGCTTCAACCTGACCGGACCCGGCGCCGCCGAATGGCTGCTCGGACGAATCGCCGGTGCGCTTCCCAAGATCGGCCGGATGAACCTTGCCTACTTCCCTGATGGACGCGGCCGCGTCGTGACGGAAATGTCGGTGATGCGGCACACCGAGGACCACTTCACATTGATCACGGCTGCGCCAGCGCAGTGGCATGACTTTGAGCTTCTCAAGACGGCACTTCCGGCCGACGGTTCGCTTGAATTGACTGACCATACGGACGCCTACGGGACGTTGATCGTCAGCGGCCCCCGGTCACGGGAGCTGATTGCGAGATTGACAAATGCCGACCTTCAAGCCCCGTGGCTCAGCCACCAGCCAGCGACTGTTGCGGCGCGCCCTGCCGCGTTGGCACGCGTGTCCTTTGCCGGCGAGCTCGGCTGGGAGATCCATGCGGCCAATGCTGACCTACCGGCGATTTACGAGGCCGTGCTCGACGGCGGCGCCAAACCGTTTGGCATGTTCGCCCTCAACAGCCTGCGTATCGAGAAGGGCTACCGCGCCTGGAAGGGCGACCTGTCAACGGACTACACGCTATTGCAGAGCAGGCTCGAACGCTTCACCAAACTTGACAAGCCGCAGGACTTTCCCGGCAAGGCCGCGTTGCTCAGCGAGACGCAACAGGGCGTCCAACGCCGCTTCGTTTCGATGATCGTTGATGCCGATGACTGCGATGCCCCTTACATGTCGACGATCTGGCACGGCGACACCGTTGTCGGCGAAACGACATCAGGCGCCTGGGGGTATCGGGTCAACGCGTCGATCGCGCTCGGCATGGTTCAAGCTGA
>JBPCWB010000046.1:0-4079 GCA_051009955.1 Hyphomicrobiaceae bacterium
GCGCAAACGGCTCGCCGCAGAAAATATTGTTGCCGTTTGCCGTGCGGGTCTCGAAATCAGTACCATCCAATTGGAGACCTATGCGGCCGTTCGGAAAGAGGCCTCGGCACTTGCCAAGGAATCCGACGGCAGGTCCCAGGTGGCCGAGCAGGCCGTGAAGGCTGAACAGCAGCACCTTGCTCTCGTGGCGGCTCACAAGAAAGAACAACAAGAAGCGCAGCGCCAACTTGAGGAGGAGCGGCGCAAGCGGCTCGTGGTGGAAGCTGCTGCCGCGGAAGCGGATCGCAAGTTTCGAGCGGCCGAGCAACGACGGATCGCAGCTGAGAAGTCTGCCACTGCGGCCCGGCTAGAGGCGCAGAAGGCGGCACGTGATGACGCAACGAAAGAGCGAAAAATGCGCCTTGCAGCCGAGGCGGCTGGACGTGCTGTACAAGCGCGGGCGGAGGCGGTCGAGGAAAAACTCCGCGCGCTCGAAGCGGATCGTGAGCAACGGGCGCAGGCGATGGCACAAGCGATGGCCGAGGACTCACAGCAACAGACCGCGAAGGCGCAGGAGCAGCGGCTTGCTCTCTTGGCGGCTCATAAGAAAGAACAACAGGACGCGCAGAAGGCTGGCAAGGTCTGTAGTGCTTCGGGGTCGGCGCGAATAACCTCAGATCCCATGTCGGCCGGTCGTACTCGCGTCTCCATCGTTTCACCCTGCAGACCGGGCCAAAAAGTTGCCATCAGTTACGGTGAATTTCGCTTTGAGCGTTCACTCAATGAGCGTGGCCAGCTCGCATTTGTCCTTGATCTCTTTCTCGGTTCGGAGAATGCCGCCAACGTCGCCTTTGAGGACAACCTCACTCTCCCCATAAGAATAACCACCCGCGACCTAAAATCCGTTTCGAAGATCGCAATCAGCTGGAATCGTGCGGTAAACATTGATCTGCACGCGCTCGAATATGCTGCACGACGCGGCGAGCGTGGGCATGTGTGGGCCGGTGCCAGATCCACTGCAATGATTGCCAAAAAATTAATGATAGAGGGAGGTCGTGGCCATGGGTTTTTGAGCACCGCTGAGGAATTCGGGCAAAAGACCACGAATCTGGAAGTCTACACATTCTGGCACGCACCGCGACAGCGTCCGGGAACGGTGTCTCTCCTCGTCGACTACGAAACTCGAGGCGATACGCCAAGGGGTGACACCTGCGGCAAAGGCGCGAACGCGAACGTCAAGTTCATGATCCACCGGCTGAGTCGCGGCAAGCTCGAACAGTCGGAACGCCTAACCATTTCCAGCGTGCCGTGCGGCGTTTCGCTCAGCACTGCTGAACGTTTCAATCCGTACGCGATCAACGAGCTCCGATTGCGGAGATAAAAAGGGGATTCGCAATCCGGTATTCAAGTACGCAGAGCAGGAGTGAAATCATGTCGAACCAGCGGAAAATAACAACTCTCTTGGCTGCCACAGTCGGCTGGGTCGCACTGACGACGTGTTCAACATTGAGCGAGGAGATCAGTCTGCGCTTGAAAGGGGGCAACTTCGAGCTCAGTGGCCAACTCAGTGAATACGACGGGAAGCAGTATACACTCATTTCGCCAACACTCGGTAGAATGACTGTAGAGGCCACGCGCTTTGTCTGTGTCAGCGACAGCTGCCCCAGAACGGCAGTGCGTGTCAGCGCGACCTCGACAGACGCCGAGCGGTCAACGCGAGACGTCGAGGGCAGCATAATCGTTGCCGGTTCCAATACAATTGGTAGTGCTCTGATGCCATCTTTGATCGAGGCCTACGCAGGAAAATACGGTTTTCGGACGCAAAAGATCATTGGCCGGAACCCACTCGATCTAATGTTTAAGATCAGCGACGGTAGTGGGCGGGAACTGGCAACGGTCGATTTGCGCAGGCATGGCTCGAGTAATTCATTCCAGCAACTGGAGGCTCGCGCGGCCGAGATCGGGATGTCATCGCGGCCAATCAAGCAGTCAGAAGTCAAGAAGTTAGCCGCCGCGGGCCTTGGCAACATGACCCGGCCGACCCACGAGCACGTACTGAGCCTTGACGGCTTGATTGTGATCGTTTCCCAGAACAATCCTGCGGTATCGATCCCTCGGAAAATGCTGCCTGACATCTTCGCGGGGAAGGTAACAGACTGGTCCGAGCTTGGCCTGCCGCCGGCCCGAATCAACGTTTACGCGCCCACAGAAGATTCCGGAACATTCGAGACGTTTAGCCAACTCGTTCTGAAGCCTGCTGGCGTGAAGATTTCGAGTAAAGCTAAACGGACCGTGAACCTCAAGGAACAGTCGGACTGGGTCGCCGCGGATCCATTGGGCATCGGAATCGTGGGTATCGCATATCAGCGCAACGCCAAGGCGCTGAACATCGAAATGCCATGCGGCTTGATCTCGCAGCCATCGATTTTTTCCATGAAGACCGAGGAATATCCTTTGACCCGCCGCCTCTATCTCTATACGCCGGGCCGGCCGAAGTCGTCGCTCGCACTCGGTCTTTGCGAGTTTGCCATGTCATCGGATGCGCAGCCGATTATCCGTGACCTCGAATTCATCGACCAGGCACCGGAGATCCTGCCGGTGGCCCATCAGAATGCCCGCATCGCCTTTGGACAGAATTCGCGCAACCCCGAGTTTAGCCAGCGGACGATGCACCGGTTTTTGGTCGACACGAGAAATACGGAACGCCTGACGACAACTCTTAGGTTCCGGACGGCCTCTTTTGCGCTTGATAACAAGGCGCAGCGCGATGTCCGCCGTCTTGCCGCGTTGCTTAAGAGTGGCAAGTACAAGGACCGCGAGGTAATGCTGTTGGGTTTTGCCGATCCGCGAGGCAGATTCCAGTACAATATGAAGCTGTCACGGCAACGTGCAGAGGCAGTGCAAGCCGCATTGCGTGCCAAAGGTATCGACAGGACGACAGTTAGCTCGTACAGCGAAATGGCACCGGTCGCCTGCAATGACACGCGCGAAGGTCTCGCCTTCAACCGGCGCGTCGAAGTTTGGCTGAAGCGGGCAGCTGTATCTGCTCAAGCTCATCTGCGCCATCGTTGAACGGCCTAGATCAGGGCGATGCGGTCGCTCAGCTACCTGCTCGGCCCCGGGTGCGCACAAATGATCGATGTTAATGTCCGGCAAAGTCCGCCGTACGTGGTGTCAGGGTTGGTTCCGACTGCAATCGGCAGGGCCCATGTGAAACTCGGCCAATAGTGTTGGTTGCGTATTTGCTGACGGCATAAACGACAATATGCACTCGGTTCGTTCCGCCGCTGCATACTTATTCGGGCCGGAGATTGAATTGCCTTCTATAATCGACAAGCAAGCTGATATCGAGGCCTTATCTGGATGATGACGGGTTAACAGATGCGAAAACAGCACGTTTTGGTGACTGGTGGCGCGGGATACATCGGTTCCCACGCCTGTAAAGCCTTCTTTCAGGCTGGGTACACACCTGTTACTTTTGACAATGTCGTTAATGGCCACGAATGGGCTGTCAGGTGGGGGCCTCTTGAGCAGGGCGACATTCTAGACCGCGCGCGTCTGGATGAGGTTTTGACCCACTACCAGCCCTTTGCGATCATTCACTTCGCGGCCCTCGCCCACGTCGGCGAGTCCGTCAGTGATCCTGGCAAGTTTTACAGGAACAATGTCGTAGGATCGCTAACGTTGATTGAGGCGGCCCGCGACCACAACGTTCAGAATATAGTCTTTTCCAGCACGTGCGCGACGTATGGTATTCCGGATCATCTCCCAATAAGCGAAGACGCGCCCCTACAACCAATTAGTCCATACGGTGCATCCAAACTAATGGTCGAGCGGATGCTCGCAGACTTCTCGGCTGCGCACGGCATCAATTACATAGCGTTGCGTTACTTCAATGCTGCCGGTGCTGATCCCGACAATGCAATCGGTGAAGACCACGATCCAGAGACGCACCTAATTCCACTTGTGCTTGATGCTGCTTCAAGTAGGCGGCCGCATGTGACGATCTTTGGAACTGACTACGAAACACACGACGGAACATGCGTCCGAGACTACGTCCACGTCAGCGATCTCGCCGACGCCCACGCGCTTGCACTCAA